>JAYUQF010000496.1:0-7896 GCA_043756885.1 Pseudomonadota bacterium | reverse complement strand
TGATCACCACGACTGGTGCGAATATTCCAGCGCGCTACGGCCTCGTCGTAGTGCGCGGCGTTCACCTTGGTATCAAATTGCATATGCGGGCGCAGCTTGAAGCGATCGGCGACGTGATTGCAGTAACGCAGCAGTTCGGGTTGCGAGGCGTAACGCTCGCTCCATGACCATTGCTGCTGCAACTCATCGTCAAAAGAGTAGGAGTACTCAACACTTTCAACATCGACTCGCGCGCCGGGGTAACGATTCCAATACCAGGTGCCACCCACACCACTGCCGGCTTCGTAAAGACGCACCTGCAAGCCGCGCTGTTGAAGTTTGTACAACATATACATGCCAGCAAAACCAGCGCCTACGACGATGGCGTCATAGTGCGTATGTTGGGCAGTGCTTGTTTGCGCGGATTGGGTAGAAGATGCCGTGCTCATGGTGGCTCCTGTCAGTTCGGTTTACGGATGGCGTTGGTGGCCAGGATAGAGACGTATTTTACGCAATTGTGCCGCTATTGCGGGCCATTCGACATCCGCTCAATCCGCTGCGTGGCGCATGGTCAGGACATGAGGCCTGCCACGCCCTCGCTACGACTTGAGGGGTCTCAAGCAATAACCCGGTAGTGTCGCTATGCGCCTAGGTCGTATGGCCCGGCAGCTCGCCGCAGCCGGCGAGGTAAGTACAAAAATAACTTCGGTCAGCGATGAAAAACCGCCGCAACTATTACCGCGTCCTGCACGTGCAGCCTGAAGCGCCCCTTGAAATTATCAAGGCCAGCTACCGTGGCTTGATGATCAAACTCAAAGCCCATCCCGATCTGGGTGGCGACCATGATGCGGCGGTGCTCATCAATCAGGCGTATGCAGTGCTGAGTAATCCCGACAAGCGCCGTCGTTACGATCTTGACCGGCAGGGACTGTCAGCTACGGGCCCCTCGCACCAGGCCGCACAGCGGCGCAGCGCAAGCACGGTAGCCACGCGTGCTTATCAGCGCCACAGCGGTACTGGTCCCAGCCTGCACGCGGTGTGTTTATTCTGTACAAGCGATATCGTTGGGGCGGTGCCATCACGCTGCACTTTTTGCGGCAGCCCCTTGCATTTGAGTACTGCGCCGTCAGGCCGGCGCCAGATGGAAGTGTTTGGCCGACGTGCGGCGCCACGTATTGCCAAAACCGGCAGCCTGATGGTGTATCCGAGCTGGCCTCACCCGGGCCATCGGGCTCAATTGCGTGACCTATCGCTGAGCGGTATCAGCCTGTTCTGTGATTTTGCACCCCATCACAATCAAATTCTGAAACTCGACTCGCTACTGCTGGCGGCCGTCATGCAGGTCGCCTCGGTGCGAAGTTGTGGCGGTCGCTACCGCATCCACGGCCCGTTATTGGTCGCTGAATTTGCTACTCAGACGGGCGGTTTTGTTTCGACGCGGGTCTGAGCACGATGGCGCAAGGCAGTTGCGAAGTCGCGGGAGTGTTGTCATCGCCGCGTCAATAAATCTGCTACAGGTGTTGCCCCAAGGTGCGAATGTCGATGCGCGTGGCGCTGACATGGCCAACCTGCAGCACCGCATCGTCGGTATCCGGGGCGCTATCAATTTGCAGACTGGCCAGCGCATGGTGGTATTGATCACCACGCTGTTTAAAACAGCCCTGGTAATAACTCATCCCCAAACGCGCATGTACGATGCTGGTATGGGCCGCGTGACGGAAGGGAAAATTGACGTTCCAGGTGGTGGCCTCAAAGTCATCGGGTGTAATCAGCTCGCGCCAGATGGTGGGCATCATGTTTTCGACCACCGCGGTGATGCGTGCAGTAGTGTCGGGTTTGAATGCGCGTTCGGTATCCCAGTAGCGGAATTCTTCCGGCGATATTTCCTGGGATAGGGCCAAGGCCGGCAGGCCCGCGATATTGGCTTCCAGGCAGGCGCCGATAGTGCCCGAAGCGAGGGTGAAACCCAGGCCAATATTTTTGCCGATATTAATCCCCGACACGATCAGGTGCGGGCGCTGGGGTAACAGATTGTAGATCGCCAGATTGACGCAGTCGGCCGGTGTGCCGCTGACCGACCAGGCCGGTGTGCCGTGCAAATCAATACGCTCGGCATACAGCGCGCCATAACGGGTCATGGATTTGCCCTTCCAACTCTGCTCGGTCGCGGGCACCACAATCTCGACATTGCCAAACTGCGCCAAGGTGCGGATGGCGAGCAGAAACAGGGGCGAGTCGTGGCTGTCGTCGTTGGTGAGCAGTATGCGCGGGTGCGGCGGAATCATCGAAAAGCTCCTGGTAAACAATCCCTAAGACAAAATGAGACATGAGACCCTGGTTCGTGACTACGGACCAAGCGCCTGCAGTTGCGGCGCGTGACCACGGCGCACCAGCACCAGGTAATTATCCGGTATGGTTACCCAGTCGGCGCTACTGGTCAGGCGTTCTGAACTCACAATGACCGGGTGAGCGCTGAGTACTTTGTCGTGAGCGGCGGCCTGCGCTATCGCAGGGTAAAGCGCGCCGTGGAAGTAGTACAGCGACTCTGGACTATCTGCGCTGTCGTTGGTGTAGCGCGACACGACAGCGTTTTCGCCATCGGCGAGTGCACAATTCATATAAGACGGCTCACCATCGCCATATTGCTCCACCATTGCCGTTACGCGCGTGATGGCCGCGGCTAAGGCCCTGCTCACTTTGTCGGTCGCAGGTAGCGTGTCTGGTTGGCGCAGCAGCTCGTCTATGCATAGCGCAAAAAAACACTCCGAATCAGTACTGCCGTACACATTGGAAAAAGCTTCGTCGCAAACTGATTCGAGTAGTCGTCGGCGCACTTGACGGAAATTGCCGACATCACCGTTGTGCATAAAGAGGTACTGCTGATATCTGAAAGGATGGCAATTAGCCTCGTTCACGCCGGAAGATTGGGTGGCGGCGCGCACATGGGCGAGGATGCAGTCGCTGCTGACTACTCGCGCCAGATTGTGCAGATTGCGATTGTTCCAGGCGGGTGTGATGGAGCGAAACACGGCGGGTTCGCTGGACAACTCGCGCGCATACCAGCCGACACCAAACCCATCACCATTGAGCGGCTCTTCACGCTCACGGCTATGGGTTGACTGTCTGATCAGAGAATGACTGGGCTCCAAGAGCAGGGAGCTCAAGCGAATGTCAGGGCCGAGGTAGAGCGTAAAACGACACATATCATCTCCTCCTGCGGCCGGCCAGGTACTCGCGATGCTCACATCGCTGCAACCCGAATGTCTACGACAGGCTCCCGACAGTTATCGGCGCTGCGGGGATTTTTTATAGTCCGCGCGCGTGGGCGCGTTGCAGCGCCAGAACGATGGTTTGCGGGCTCTGGGCGCCGCAGAACAGCATACGACCGTTATAAACAAAGGCTGGCACACCCTCGACACCCAGCTCATGGGCATCGTTTTCTGCGGCTTCTATGGCGGCGTCATCATCGTTGCGCGCCAGCATCGCCGCTACCGCGTCGCCCGCCAAGCCAAGCGTAACTGCCAGCTCGATCAGCTGCGGTAACGAGCCAATATCCTGACCGTTGACAAAGTAGGCCTCGAATAAGGCATCAACCATCGCGTCCTGCTGACCCTGCTGGCCGGCATATTCGATCAAGCGATGAGCGGCACGGGTATTGGGCGTGCGGGTAATGCGCTCGACGTTGAGCGCGAGGCCATCGTCTTTGGCGGCCGCAATGACTCGCGCATACATTTGATTGGCGTAGTCGAGGGAGCCGAACTTGGCGACACAATAATCGCGTCGATCCATGCCCGTGCCTGGCATGGTGGGATTCAACTCAAAGGGTCGCCACCGGATCGCTAGAGGCAAGTCAGTCAGTTGTTGCAATGCCTGGGCGAGGCGCCGCTTGCCGACATAACACCACGGGCAGATAAGGTCCGAGACGATTTCGAGCAGGGCTGTTGCACGATGATTTTGATCCGGCATGGCATGAACTCTGCGCAGTTGTTGGCTGTGTAATTGTTGAACGCAGGTCCGCAGGGTCAGTCACCGGTGCGCGAGTCTTTTTACGCTTGGCTCGTTTTCCAGGTGAACGGCAGTGTTTCGGGGCCACGCACAAACCAGTTGTCGTTCCAGGTCACTTGCTCAAAGCCGCGCTCAAGGTGTTGCAGTTGTGGCACCAGCCATGCAAAAGCCACGCGCGCTTCGAGCCGTCCGAGGTGAGCACCCAGGCAGTGATGAATACCCAGGCCAAAACCGACTTGCCCACCGGTGTGACGCAACACATCAAAGCGCTCTGGTGAGGCAAATTTACTTTCGTCGTGGTTAGCTGAGGCAAGCACCGTGACGATATCGCTGTGGGCGGGAATGGTGTGCCCCGCAACTTTGGCATCGCGCATCGCACGGCGATACACGCCCTGTACCGGTGAGCAGTAACGTAGACCCTCTTCAATCGCGTTAGGTATGCGGGCCGGGTCTTCGCGCAGTAGTGCCAGTTGCTCGGGGTTGTCGAGTAGGGCCAACACCATGCCGCCGATCAAATTGGTGGTGGTCTCATTGCCGCCGGTCAAAAGCAGGATGGCGTAGGCGACCATCTCGCGGCGATTAATGCTCCCTTCTGCTTCGGCACGCAGCAGTACACTCAGAATATCGGCACGCGCGCTGAAATTCTCACTACGCTCATCGAAGACCGCGCCAAAAAACTTGATGAGATCAAACACACCCTCGCGCGCGCGCTGCCATTGCGGGCCTTCACGATCGTTGAGCAACTTAATCAGGCAATCGGACCAGTGCTTAAAATCGGACTGACGGGACTTTTCGATATCCAGTAGCTCGGCGATCACAGTGACCGGCAGTGGAATGGTGAAATCCCTGACCAGATCGAAGTTGCCACGTGCTTGCAGATCCTCACCAAGCTCAGTGACCAGGGTGTCAACACGCGGTTCCAGCTCGCGCAGGGGCCGCATACGGAACTCATCCTGCAGAATCCTGCGCAGTCGTGTGTGTTCCGGTGGATCACTGGTGATGACACTGTTGCCGCTGCGGTCGTGGGGATCGCGCCCAGGCGCCTGGCGGCGCATGGCAATCGAGGAGAACGTTTCGGGGTCGCGCAGAATGTCGGCGACATCGTCATAACGTGTGACCAAAAAGGCGTTTAAGGCCGGCATCCAATGCACCGGCGCTTCGTGGCGCAGGTAGCGCAGATAGGGGTAAGGATCGCGCCGCACTTCGGGTGCGAGGAAGTTGGTTTTGGCCGGGTCATAGTTGTGCATGACAAAAAGCTTAACCCGCTTTGCTTGCCCAGGCCTAGCGAGACCAGCGGCAAGCTTTTGCCGCCAGTCGGCAAATGTTGGCCAACCACTACTCTCGCAACGCCGCTGCCGGCAAATTTATCGACGGAAATCAACTGTGGGTGCAAATTCATTCGCACATTCATTCCGGCGCAGCAGCGCGCAGCTCCTTACAGGGTCGGCACGCAGCACAAAGCCTCAGCGGCATAACATTTGCACCGTGTCCTGCATTGCCGATGAACCGGACAACACGTTTGAATCACGACCCACCCGTAAGCGTTCCTCGCCCCACCTCGACGCCGGCCACGAGCGCGTCCAAGCCCTGGTCCATGGGGGGGGTGAAGCTGTTTGGCGATGATGGTTTTAATTTTCGCGACGTGCTGGATTTGATCAATCCGCTGCAACACATCCCTATCATCGGCAACATCTATCGCTCGTTGACCGGCGACCTCGCGGCGCCTGCGATCCGTGTTGCCGGTGGCGCGTTGTTTGGCGGCGCCCTGGGCGCCGCGTTTGCGGCGGCCAATGTCGCCCTGAAACAAATCGTGAATCCTGAGCCTGACATCGGGCCGATGCCGGAGCAGGGCACCGCGATTGTGGCGCGCAGCTCACCCCCAACAGGGGACAGTGCCGGCGCGGAGATGCATTCCCACGCTTTTTCCCAGGCCAGAACATTAACGGATAAGGTCAAGCCTCTCGCCAGCGCCGATGAGGCGCTGCTGAAGCAGGTCTATGGCTTGCTTGAGAGCGAAAAGCAGCGCCGCCATTTGTTCGCCAGCTTTCACGACACAGCGTGAATAAGACGTATCGGGCGGAGGTGTTCGATTTTGCCAGACTGAGAGGGGGAGGACTTGGACACAGGCCCGATGTAACTCGGACCTGTGTTGTCGCGGATTTTGCCGTGCCTTACTTGAAGCGCGGCATGATCTCGCGCGCGATCTGGTCGACCACTTCGCGGGTGGGGCGGATAGGTTGTATCGCAACCTGATGCACGCCGGCATCGCGCATGGCCTCGATCATGCCCAATACTTCCTGCTTGGTGCCGGTGAGCGTGGTGGCCTGAATAATTTTTTTGCTCATCAAAGCTTCATGTTCGTCTTTGAGGTGCTGCAGATAACCTTCGTACATTTTTAAATGACGAGTCTCGATAGGCGCGTTGGGCTCACGATAGACATCGGCAAAACCCATCAACTCATCCCGCAGCGAGCCTGGTATGGCGCTCGGATCTTTGTGGCAGGACAACGCGAAGATATTGCTGCTGGAGGCAACCATCGGGCCCACCGCTTCGCGCACGGCGCGGGTCTCGATCTGCTCATCGGAGTCGGTCATATAAAAGGCCGTCATCGACAGCACATAAATTTTATCGGGGTCGCGCCCGGCGGCTTCTGCACCCTGGCGTACGTTGCTGATCATCCACTTGACCAAGTCGGGATGCACCGCGCCAAACAGAATCACACCGTCGGCGACCTTGCCGGCTAATTGTGCAACCTTGGGGCCGCTGGCTGAGATGTAAATCGGGATACGGTCCTTGATATTGATAAAACCAAGAGTGGGGTTCAGGAATTTAATTTTGCGATGACGATCGCCTTCGCTGTAGTCGGTGATCTTGCCGTCGAACAGATCACGGCAGATGCGTACGTGGTCTTCGAGCTCTGCGACCTTGGCCGCCGGCATGCCCATGGTGCGGCGTGTAGTATTACCGGTGCCTATGCCCATGATGGCGCGGCCTGGCGCAAGTTCATTGATGGTGGCCATGCCGCAGGCGGACAGCGGCGCGATGCGCGAAGCCGGATTGGTCACACCCGGGCCGAGTTTGATCGTGCTGGTGCGGTCGGCGCACAGCGCAAGCGTGGCATAAACCTCGCTGCCCAGCATCTGGGTATCGTACAGCCAGGCGTGGGAGAAGCCGTGATCCTCAGCGTATTTGACGTCTTTGTGGATGTGCACGTCACCCATGAATACAAAACCGAAATCCATCTGAACTCTCCTCATGCGGGGTTAGGCCTGGTTGGCACGCTGGGTCAGCGGGGCTGACGCTTAGTTAATGGGCGGGGACAACTGAGCGAATGAATTCGCACGGCCGAATTCTCGCAACGCTGGCACGCCCAATCAAGCCGCAAGACAGGCGCTGATAAAACGCCCGATATCTTTGATCTCGTCCATGCTTACGCTGTGTTCGATGGGGTAGTTGTGATATTCAACTGCATAACCGAGTTCACGCAGCCGTGCCGCACTTTGCTGGCCGAAACTTTCGGCCACCATCGGGTCGCGACTGCCATGCCCGATCATGATCGGCAGGCCGGCGTTGGCGGCATCGGGCTTTATGCTTTGTTCCGTCGCAAAATAAGTCGATAGTGCGATTAAGCCAGCCAGCCGTTCCGGATAAGTGAGCGCCAATTCGAAACCGACCGCGCCGCCTTGCGAGAAGCCCGCGACAATTATCCTTGCGGCACTGATGCCACGCTCTATCTCCCGTGCGATCAAGCGCCCGACGGCCGCGCTGGAGGCGCGCAGTTGCACGTCGTCTACTCGCCGTCCCAGTTCCAGGCTGAGAATGTCATACCAGGCCGGCATCACGAAGCCGTTGTTCAGCGTTACGGGGATGGCAGGCGCGTGGGGAAATACAAAACGCACGGCCAGTCCCGGT
>JAYUQF010000495.1:0-2942 GCA_043756885.1 Pseudomonadota bacterium | reverse complement strand
GTCAGCGTCTGTGCCGACGGCTGCATCCGGACTACAAAGTGCGCGTCGAGATGCCTGACGAAGCGCTGCTGCAAGAGGGTTTCGCCAAAGAGTGGGTGGAACAGGGCATCAGCGTTTTCGGGCCGGGCAATGGCGGCGCCGATTGTCCGAGTGGCTACAAGGGACGCGCCGGCATTTACCAAGTGTTGCCCATCTCGGACACCATGAAACGTCTGATTATCGAAGGTGCCAATGCCGTGGTACTTGCAGATCAGTCCAGGGCTGAAGGCATCTGGGACATCCGCACTTCCGGCCTATCGAAAGTTCGCGCGGGTGTCACCAGTCTCGCCGAAGTAAACCGAGTGACAGTGGAGTAAGTCATGGCACAAGCCGCAGTTAAATTGTCGATGTTCACCTGGGAAGGTGTTGATCGACATGGCAAACGCGTCAAGGGTGAAATGTCCGGGCAAAATGATGCCTTGATCAAAGCCCAACTGCGGCGCCAGGGCGTCAATCCCCTCAAGGTCAAGAAAAAATCGAAACCCTTATTCGGCGAGAGCAGCGGCAAGATCACGACCAAGGACATCACCGTGTTCAGTCGCCAGCTGGCGACCATGATGTCCTCCGGCGTTCCCCTTGTGCAGGCATTCGAGATTGTCGGTCGCGGCCATGAAAACAAAGCTATGCAACAGCTCATTATGGGCATCAAGGCCGACGTCGAGGCTGGCGGTTCTCTGCACGAAGCGCTGAGCAAACACCCGCGACAGTTCAACGAACTCTACATCAACCTGGTGGTGGCCGGTGAGCACGCCGGTATTCTCGAGGAGATCCTGCACAAACTCGCCAACTACATGGAAAAGACCGAGGCGCTGAAGTCGAAGATCAAAGGCGCGATGTTCTATCCCTTGGCGGTAGTGGTGGTGGCTTTTGTCATCACCTGTATCCTGATGATTTTTGTTATCCCGCAGTTCCAGGAGCTCTTCTCTGGCTTCGGTGCCGATTTACCGGCACTAACCCAGTTTGTAGTTAATATGTCGAAATGGTTTCAGTCTTACTGGTACATCATGATCGCCGCCATAGTCGGCGCGGTGTTCGCGATCAGGGAGGCCATGAAACGCTCAATCAAGTTTGCGCATTTTGTAGACCGCGCCCTGCTTAAATTTCCCATACTTGGCGACATTCTCAACAAATCGGCCATCGCACGCTTCGCGCGCACCTTGGCAACCATGTTCGCTGCCGGTACACCACTAGTCGAGGCCATGACCTCGGTAGCGGGCGCCTGCGGCAATATTGTTTACTACGAAGCCGTGATGAAAATGCGCGACGAAATCGCTACCGGTACGCAGATGCAGGCGGCCATGCGCGACGCCAATATTTTCCCGAACATGGTCGTTCAGATGGTGGCGATCGGCGAGGAGTCAGGCGCGCTCGATTCGATGCTGAGCAAAGTTGCCGACTGGTACGAGCAGGAAGTCGACGACGCGGTCGATTCGTTAACCAGCTTGCTGGAACCTTTGATTATGGCTTTCCTGGGGGTTTTGATCGGTGGTCTCGTGATCGCTATGTATCTGCCTATCTTCAAAATGGGGCAGGTGGTCTAAGTTTAGACACCTCTACATCCTGCCCGTAACAGCGCCGTGACCGTGACCGCGCGGGAATGGCGGCGGCACCTACGGCAGCCGCCCCAAGCAGCATGGAAATAATCACGATCCTCGCCACTCAGCCCGTCCTGGTAATTGTCGCCATGACGGTACTGGGGCTGCTGGTCGGCAGCTTCTTGAATGTCGTCATCTATCGATTGCCGGTCATGATGGAACGCGAATGGCGAAGTGAATGTCGCGCTCTGCTCGAACTTGGCAACGACGCCGACGGTGACGAGCCCTTCGATCTGGTGCGGCCCCGCTCACGCTGCCCGCAGTGCGCCACGCAGTTGGCAGCCCACCAGAACATTCCGCTGCTGAGCTACCTCGTCCTGGGTGGGCGTTGCCGCCATTGTCATGCGCCAATTCCTCGGCGTTATCCCTTGGTAGAAATGCTTGGTGGCATCACAGGCGGTTTGGCCGCCTGGCATTTTGGCGACGGGCCCGATGCTAATACTGCGTTGTGGCTGGCCCGCGCGCTGCTCGGTGCGGTCTACGGCTGGAGCTTACTGGCGCTGGCGGCCATCGATGTCGATACAAAGTTATTGCCCGATAGCATCACCCTGCCGCTTTTATGGCTGGGACTGGCCTGTTCCTTTTTCGGACTGTTCGCCAGCGATCTACCAACCGCAGTGCTCGGCGCCATGGCGGGGTATCTCGCTCTGTGGTCCATCTACTGGGTGTTTAAGCTGGCGACGGGCAAGGAAGGCATGGGCTATGGCGACTTTAAACTGCTTGCCGCGCTGGGCGCTTGGCTTGGTTGGCAGGCCCTGCCCGCGGTGATTCTGATCTCGTCCGTACTCGGCGCTGTGGTCGGTATTACGATGATAATCACCGGCCTGACTAAGCGCAGCGAGCCTATTCCTTTTGGGCCGTTCCTGGCCGGTGCCGGCATTATTGCGATGTTCTTTGGTGAGGCTCTCACGGGTTTATTTCAGGCGAGTACAGCGCTGTGAAACGCCCCTATGTGGTTGCAGTAACCGGCGGTATCGGCTCCGGTAAATCGACAGTGTGTCGGGTTTTTACCGAGCGCCATGGTATCCACATCATTGATGCCGATCTCGTCGCGCGCGAAGTGGTGGAACCGGCAACTCCGGCGCTCTTCGCCATCGTTGCTGCTTTTGGTCCCGCTATATTAGCCAGCGATGGTCGCCTTGACCGCGCACGTTTGCGCAGCGTTGTGTTCGCAGATCCATTGCGCCGCACGGAACTTGAGAGCATTACTCATCCAGCCATCCGTACGCGCATGCGCGAACATGTCATCGCGGTTGACGCAGCCTACTGTTTGCTCGGCATTCCCCTGTTGGCCGAGGGTGGACACAA
>JAYUQF010000494.1:0-7906 GCA_043756885.1 Pseudomonadota bacterium | reverse complement strand
CTATGCGTTGCCGCGGGCGGCACAAGCGGGATTTCACTTTCTCGCCGGCGCAGCGCCATGGCCGGCCTGGGACACCCAGGATCTCGCCATCATCTCCGAACCGCTGGCCTATCACCTGCAACGCCAGACGGGCGAGGTCATCGTGTTGCCAACACCGGCGGGGCCTAAGCCATTTCGTATCGCCGGGATCTATACCGATTACGGCAGCGAAAGCGGCGTGGTAACGATAAGTCTCGCGCGCTTTCGTTATTACTGGCACGACGAACGTGTGCACGGTATCGGCATCTATCCACGCGCCGGTGTCGACACCACTGCCTTGTTTACACAATTGCAGACGCTGATACCGCGCGACGGCCCTCTGGCCGTGTGGTCCAACGCAGCACTCAAAAGTCGCTCACTGGCGGTCTTCGACCGCACCTTCGTCATCACCCGCGTACTGACTTTGTTTGCCGCCACCATCGCGGCCCTCGGTGTGTTCAATGCACTACTCGCATTGCATCTTGAGCGCAGTCGCGAATACGCCATGTTGCTCGCCATCGGGCTCGCACCAGCCGCGCTGCGCACGACGCTGTATCTGCAGACCGCCGTTATCGCCCTGCTGGCCAGCGGCTTAGCCGTGCCGCTGGGGGTGCTGATCGCAAAGCTGCTGATCGCGGTCATCAACATTCGCTCCTTCGGTTGGAGCATGCAGCTCACGCTCGACATGTCGGCGATGTTTATCCCAGCGCTGGGCGCAGTATGTGCCGCAGTGGCGGCCACGGTTTATCCCGCCGAGCGTGCCGTGCGTATCAACCCGGCCATGGCACTGCGTTATGAATAAACCGCGTGCTTTGTTTATTGCGCTCACAGTGCTGGTGGTCGCGTTTGGCACTGCCCACTGGCGCGGGCAAACGCCTGCCCCCGCGCTCGAAGGTCCAGACCGCGCGATTGCCGCCCTCAGCGCGCACCGCGACGATGCCGGCTTTGCGCGGGCGCTGGAGTCGCGCGACTTCGTATTCCCACGCGACCATGCCAGCCACGACAATTTCCGCTCGGAATGGTGGTATTTCACCGGCCATCTGCACGATGCCAAGGCGCGCCCATGGGGTTTTCAGTTGACCTTGTTTCGTTTCGAGTTGAGTGCGGAGCAAACCGCCTCAGTATCAAAATGGCGCACGCCGCAAGTGCTGCTGGGTCATTTTGCGCTGACGGATATCGCCGGCCAGCAGTTTCATACATTCGAACGGTTGAGTCGTGCGCTGCCCGCTATTGCCGGCACCCGTATCTCGCCACCTGCGGTATGGCTCGACGATTGGCGTATCGAACAACAGGGCGAACACGGCTGGTTTCTGCGCGCCGGTCAGGACGGGGTCGAAATTGAATTGGACCTCGTGCCCAGCAGCGCTGTGGTCTTACAAGGTGAGGCGGGCTTGTCGCGCAAAAGCGGCGCAACCGGCAATGCATCTTATTACTACTCTCTACCGCGTCTGGCGGCGCGCGGACACGTGCGTCTTGCTGACGGCACCCACCCGGTAGAGGGGCTGGCCTGGTTAGATCGCGAATGGAGTACGAGCGCGCTGTCCCGCGAACAGGCCGGCTGGGATTGGTTTGCCGTGCAACTCGATGACGGCGGCAGCCTTATGTTTTATCGCTTGCGTCATCACAAACCAGGTCACGACACTTTCAGTGCCGGCACCTATGTTGATAGTCGCGGTGGGCAACATGCACTGCGCGCTACCGACGTCGCCATCGAGGTGCTCGGTGAGTGGCACAGTGCCAAAACCGGACGTGATTATCCCCAGGGCTGGCGTTTGCGCGTGCCGAGCGCAGCGCTCGACCTCACCCTCTTACCGCGATTAGCCGATCAGGAATGGCGCGCGCGTTTCCATTATTGGGAAGGCGCGGTGAGCGTCACCCAGGCTGGCCAGCCTGCGGGCCTGGGCTATGTTGAATTAACCGGCTATGGCCCGCGCTGAACGATTCAGCGCACGATCTGATAACACGGATGATAAGGACGCCCCGGCAAACGCATACGTTGCTGGGCAACAAAACTGCTGAGCAAGTTGTCGAGCGCGGCCATGATCGCGCTCTCGCCGCGGATCTGAAATGGTCCATACGCTTCGACCGCGGCCATGCCCTGTTCTTTGACATTGCCAGCCACGATGGTGGAAAACACCCGGCGCAAATTCGAGGCCAGGATATGGGGTGGCAGCTCGCGCGACAGCGTGAGTGCGGCAACATTGTTGTGGGTCGGTGCAAACGGGAGCTGGTAAGCGTGGTCTACCGCCAGGCGCCAATTAAAATAGGCCGCGTCGTCGTGGGCGTCACGCTCGGCCAGTACTTCACGAATATCCGATAGCTGCAGCTCTGCCACGGCATGGGGATCGCCTATGACGATGCGATAACGCGCAGCAATCTGCGCACCCAGCACCAGCCGGATGAATTGATCCAGGGCGGCAAAATAGTCGGCACTTTCTTGGGGTCCGGTCAGCACTACGGGCAAGGCCTGCCCAGCGTTGTCCGGATGGGCAAGCACGCCCAGCAGATAGAGGATCTCCTCGGCGGTGCCCACACCACCGGGGAAAATCACGATGCCGTGGCCGACGCGCACGAAGGCCTCCAGGCGTTTTTCCATGTCCGGCATGATGACCAGCGAATTGACGATGGGGTTGGGCGCTTCGGCGGCAATGATGCCGGGCTCGGTAATACCGATGTAACGACCGGTGCTGATGCGCTGCTTAGCATGGGCAATCGTGGCGCCTTTCATCGGCCCTTTCATGGCGCCGGGCCCACAGCCGGTGCAGACATCCAAGCCGCGCAAGCCGAGTGCGTAACCGACTTCCTTGGTGTAGTCGTACTCCAGGCGATTAATCGAATGACCGCCCCAGCACACCACCAGGCCGGCTTTGACGTCCGGCACCAGCACGCCGGCATTACGCAGAATTTTGAACACCGCATCGGTGATGCCGGCGGCCGAGCTGAGGTCAAACTGCACCCCTCGTTCGAGCTCGTGGGTGATATAGAGAATGTCGCGCAGCACCGAAAACAGGTGTTCGCGTACCCCGCGGATCATGTCGCCGCCTACAAAAGCCCGTGCCGGCGCGTTGTGCAATTCGAGCCGCAAGCCACGCTCCTCCTGTACCAGCGCCACGTCAAAGTCGCGATAACGCTCGAACAAGTCGCGCACATCGTCGATTTCCGCCCCGCTTGCCAGCACCGCGAGCGCACAGCGGCGAAATAAAACGTGCAAGGGTTCATTGCCGCCGTGGCACAGGGCGTTAACTTCGCGCTGGGACAAAATGGCGAGGCTGGCCTCGGGCGCGACCGTGGCGTGAGCCATCACACGACCGTCATCGAACAGAGCATGGGATCTTGCAGACATGGATTAATGAGGTGCTTAGCCGGAAAGGTTGAAGTTGTTTCCAATAATCCTATATTATTTCCCTCAAGATCAGCGTTTTAAGCGATCATCATGAGATCGCGGATCCAATAAGACTGATAATTGGCTTATTTGGTGAGAGATCGGAGGCCACCAGACATGAGAAGTGGAACCTATTCGGAAGGTTGGAACGACCTGGTCGAAGAGCTCAAGCAGCTCGAATCATTTTTTCCCCTGCTCGGTGCCGATACGGACCGCGACGAGCTGGAGGAAGAAGTCCAGGAATTGGAGGAGCTGATTGCCGCTGCCGGCGAACCTGAGGACGAGCACTCGTTGCGCGCACTCAGCTTCCTGCAGACCGAATTAGTGCGCAAACGCGCCATGCTTGACTACATCTTCTGAGCATCCCCATCCGCGCCCCGCGCGCGGACCCTGAGCGGGCAGGATAGCCCCCGGCGCCCCTCTCACGAGCATTTCAGGTTTTGCGCTGGGCCAGCCAGGCAGCAAAGTCCGCCCCCACTTCCCCATGTTTCAGCCCGAGGTCGACGGTCGCCTGCAGATAACCGAGCTTGGATCCGCAGTCGTAGCGCGTGCCCTTGAACTGGTAGGCCAGTACCTGCTGGGTTTCGAGCAAAGTTGCAATACCGTCGGTCAACTGGATTTCGTTGCCGGCGCCACGTTTGGTGTTAGCAAGAATGCCCATAATGGCCCCCGGCAGGATATAGCGTCCCACCACCGCCAGGGTACTGGGCGCGACGTCGGGCTTGGGTTTTTCGACGATGCTGCTGATACGGCTCAACTGTTGGTTGATGGTTTCGGTGGCGACGATGCCGTATTTGTCGGTGTCCTCGCGTGGCACCGGTTGCACAGCGATAACGCCAACCTGGTGCTGCTCGTACATCTGTACCATCTGTTTGATGCAACCCGTGCCATGGCCGTCGATGAGGTCGTCGGCCAGCAACACCGCAAACGGCTCGTTGCCAACCGCCGGTCGCGCACAGAGCACCGCATGCCCGAGACCCAGGGGCTCGGCCTGGCGGATATAAGTGCACGATACATGGCGCGGCAGGATGTTGCGCACGATGTCGAGCAAAGCCGCCTTATTGGCTTTCTCCAACTCGTTTTCAAGTTCGTAGGCTTTATCAAAATGATCTTCGATCGAACGTTTGCTTCGCCCGGTTACAAATATAAGTTCTTCAATGCCCGCTTCTACCGCTTCTTCTGCGGCGTACTGGATCAGCGGTTTGTCGACGACCGGCAGCATTTCCTTGGGGTTGGCCTTGGTCGCAGGCAGGAAGCGCGTGCCGAGACCGGCGACGGGAAATACGGCTTTTCTGACTTTCATGGCAATCAAACGCTCCTGTTGAATGCGATCTGATGGTTGGGCGTTGGGGTACGAATGAATTCGCACCTGCAAAATACAGTCGTGCTTGTGTTTGTCTGGCTGTCAAACATTGCGGTTGAACGCAAAAACATTGGCGGCCTCACCACTGCCGGGTTGGATGACACCCAACTCCGGTACTGCCTGACGCAATAAACTCGTGATCTGAACTTCGTCAAAACTCTCAACGGCACGGGCGAGAGCGCCGAGCAGGTCCTGGAGTTGGCGCGGATCAACCGCCACGTGTTGAGCGAGTTGCATCTTGTCGTGGCTGGTCGGTGTCAGTTGCTCGGCATCGAGGAATAATTCTTCGTTCAACTTCTCGCCCGGTCGCAAGCCGGTATAGACGATCTGAATATCAACGCCGGGTAGGCGTCCCGACAGACGGATCATTTGTTCGGCGAGGTAGGTGATATTGACTGGCTCGCCCATCTCCAACACAAAAATCTCGCCACCGCTGCCGATGGCCGCTGCTTGCAGGATAAGCTGGCTGGCCTCCGCGATGGTCATGAAATAACGACGCGCCTCGGGATGGGTGACCGTCACGGGACCGCCCTGGGCAATCTGCTGCGCAAACAAATGCACCACACTGCCGGCCGAACCCAGCACATTGCCAAAACGTACCGTGATAAATTTGGTCGCAGCGCGGCGTTTGCGCGTTTCGCACAAAAGTTCGGTCAGGCGTTTGGTCGCACCCATGATGCTGCTCGGCCGCACCGCTTTGTCGGTGGAGATCAGCACAAAACTCTCACACCCGTGACGCTCGGCGGCATCCACCATCTCGAGTGTGCCAAACACATTATTGCGCACCGCTTCGCGCACTTGGCTTTGCAAAATCGGCACATGTTTGTAGGCCGCTGCGTGCAATACCAAGGCGGGTTTGCAGCGCGCAAAAACGTGCTCCACCGCAGCGCGGTCACACACGTCACCTAGCACAAATTCCAGCTTGCTGTGGGGATAAGCCGCGCGCAGTTCGCGCTCGATGAGATAGAGGTTGTGTTCGGACTGTTCGAATACCACCAGACGCTCAACACCCAAGGCCGCCACCTGGCGACACAATTCAGATCCGATTGAACCACCACCGCCGCTGACCAGCACCACCCGTCCGGCCAGGCTTGTTTGTACCTTCAGCCAATCGAGCACCACTTTGTCGCGTCCCAGCAGGTCGTCAATTTTTACTTCGCGCAGTGCGTTCATGCTGGCGCGACCGGAAACCATGTCGTGCAATTGCGGCAAGGTGCGGAAGGCTTTGCCACTGGCCTCGCAACGTTCGACGATGCGTCGCATTTGTGTGCTGCTGGCGGTTGGGATGGCAATAATGATGATGTCGATATCGCGGCGTTGCACGACCTCGGTTATGTCATCGATGCGGCCCAATACCGGCACACCGTGAATGCGCGAACGCGCAAGGCGCGCGTCGTCGTCAACAATCCCAACGGGTAGATAACTGCCACCGCGCAACATTTCGCGTACCACACTCTCCCCCGCTTCGCCGCCGCCAACCACCAGTACCCGAGTGGCGGCAGTCACACTGCGCAAATTGAAGGAATGGTCTTTCCAAAGACGGAATGCGAGACGCGGACCACCCAGCAGCGCCACTAAAAACAAGGGATACAGCACGAACATCGAGCGCGGAATGTTGACCAGCCGACTGATCAGAAACAAGGTCAGCCCGATGCACACCGTGCCCAGTACAGCCGCGCGAATGATGTTCCAGAGATCCTGCAGACTGGCAAAGCGCCATAAGCCGCGATACAGACCAAAACGCCAGGCCAGCACGGCCTGCACCACCACCACCACCGGCAGCGCCATGAGTCCGGCGTGCACCAGCGGCGCCGGTGGCAGCGCAAAATTAAAACGCGCGAACAGCGCCAGCATCCACGCCAGCGCAATTGCGGCGAGGTCATGCAGAATGATCTTGAGGCGTGGCGTGAGGGACACCGGTCAGGTAATTGCTGGCGATTAGATGGGAAGATTTGCGCCTGGCTGCACAGACCTGCTGCGCAACCACAGCCAGATAATAGCAAGAAGCCCGTACACGAACAGCGCCGGCAGCACACCGGCAACGACACTCCACGCCGCGCCCGGCCAACACACGCCAATCAGCAACGCGGCCAAAACACTGGCCACACGCGCGGGTGACCAGCCGCGCAAGACCAAACGTTGGTAAAGGTGTTCGCGATGGGCACGCCAGACCGGCGCACCGCGCCAACAACGCGCGAGCAGCGTCAGGCTCGCATCGATCACAAAAGGCGCGACCAGAGTCAGGGCAGGCCACGGTGTGTGGCTGGCTTGCGCGCTCAATATCACCAGGGCAGTCAATTCGAAGCCGATAAAATAGCTGCCAACGTCACCGAGAAAAATGCGTGCCGGGTGCCAATTCCAGCGCAGGAATCCGGCTGTCGCGCCAGCCAGGGTGAAAGCCGCGAAAGCCGCACCGATCTGCATGGTTAGCATCAACAACACGCCGAGCCCAAGACTCGCTGCCACTGCTTGCACACTAGCCAGCCCGTCAGCGCCGTCCATAAAGTTGAACAGATTGACGCCCCACAACACGGCCAACCACAACAAGCCACGCGCCAGCACCGGCAGATCTGCCGGCAACGCCAACGTAACAAACAGCAAGGCCAACACACTTTGCACCGCCAGGCGTAACACCACACCCCGCGCAGCGCGATCGTCTGCCCATCCCAAGGCGGCAAAACCGCTGGCAACCACGGTTGTGACCAATCCCGTCTGCAGGCTCCAGCGGTGGCTGGCGAGCAACACACACTGTGCAGTAATGACCACCGCAGCAACCGCCAGACCACCACCGCGCGGCACTGGCCTCGTGTGCAGGCTGCGTGAGTTGGGAACATCGACTACCTGCGCCCTTCGCAAGCGTGGAATGAGCACGGCAGTCAAACCGCCGCCGACCAGTGCGGCCGCGATGGTGATAAGCACAGTGAGCCACAGGTTCACGGTTACGCGCCTCGCCATGCCGCGCAGGTGTGGGCAATGGCGGTGTCAAAATCGACCACAGGCTGCCAGCCGAGTTCGGCCCGGATCGCACTCGCATCGACGACCAGGGAGTCGGTCACGCGTCGCACACTGCTGCCGATCACGGGCCAGCTGGTTAACCAGCGCAGGCCAACGGCCGGCACTGCAAACAGATGGGGCTGCACGCC
>JAYUQF010000493.1:0-7919 GCA_043756885.1 Pseudomonadota bacterium | reverse complement strand
CTGGCCAAACGTTGGGTTGTCGAGCGAACCCACGCCTGGAACGAGCGCGCGCGTAGATTGGTGATGCATCACGACCGCCTGTCTACCGTTTCCGAGACGTGGGTGTGGCTCACTGAAGCACGTCTGTTGATGCGTCGATTGACCACATAGGTATTTTGTAAACACCCTCTTAGTCTGGAGTCGTCCGAACCCATGCATGACATCAGCTTTTTACAAAGAACTACCCTCACCCTGACCAGTCAGTTCGATAGCCAATCCTTGGCCCGGGCCCTGATAGAGGTGTTGGAACGCAGCGGCTGGGTGGCCCACGCAACCCTGCTTGAGGCGCATCAGAAGCCCGGCACCGGCGCCGGTGAGGAGTCCCACGGCGAAACTGTGGTACGGCTGTTTGACATCGAACTGGGCATCGCCCACCGCAGCCCGCCGAACATGCGCGGCGTGCGCGAAGCCTTGCGCAGTAATAGCCCGAGCATTGTCGCTGCAGGGGAAAAAGAGCCGGCGCGCATCCTGTTGCCGATTGCAGGCCACAGCGCGCCGCAGCGGCTGTTGGTATTGGACGATCCCAGCGATGACCCGCTGCTGCGCATGCAGCTCATCCATTTGGCAGATCTGTTTGGCAACCAGCTGCGGCTGATCGAAAGTCGCGAACGGGATCAATCGAAAGTCGCGAACGGGATCAATTGACCGGTTTATTGAACCGGCAGGCCTTCACCCAGAGCTTTCTGCAACTCAGCAGCGGCGCGGCCGAACAGCTTGGCGACGAACTGTGGCTGGCCGTGCTCGACATCGATCACTTCAAGCGTGTTAACGATTCTTATAGGCATCTGCTCGGCGACGAGGTGCTGCTGCGCTTCTCCCGTGTGATGGAGAATTCATTTCGCTTTAATGATCGCTTGTTTCGTTTTGGCGGCGAGGAATTCCTGGTTTTGATGCGCACCGACGAGACGGGTGCTGGTGTGGCGCTGGAGCGCTTTCGCGCGGCGGTTGAGACCTATGACTTTCCCTGTGTTGGCCAGGTGACGGTCAGCATTGGCTACGCGCGTGCGACGCTTGGCGTGCTCGCCCCGGACTTGGTCGACGTTGCCGATCAGGCGCTCTACAAGGCCAAACACGCCGGCCGCAATCGCATCGTGATAGCGGATCAAGTGCCGGTCACTGAAGTGCGCGAAGTGGGCAACGTCGAGTTGTTTTAGACCGGCTCGCCCGTTGCGCAGCCGCCTTTGCCGCAGGGCTACGACAAAGGCATTAAAACGCGTGCAAGAGGTGGGCGCCACTCGGCGGCCAAGTCTGCGCGGGACTAACGGCTGGCTTTGGCAGCCTGCTCACGCGCGGCGCGCACTTTGTCGTTAGTCTGGTTGAACAACAGCACACGACGCGCTTTTTCCTCCTCGTCAGTCAACTGCCGCTCGCCCCATTCTTTGCACAGATCGCGGCCCTTCTGCACCGCCGGGCGCGCGCCAACGGTCTCAAGCCAGCGTTTGAGATGGGGGAAATTGTTGGTCACGTTGGCGTCGATGAGGCGCTCCAGCAGACACGCCCACGGCCAGCTCATGATGTCGGCAATACTGTAGTCATCGCCGGCCAGATACGCATGAACGCTAAGTTGGGCATCCATCACGCCGCACAGGCGATCAACTTCGCCGACAAAACGCTTGGTGCCATATTCGAGTTGGCGCGCATCGTCGGTCAGGTTTTTCGCGTAGTTCTTGAAGTGATTGGCATTGCCCATCATCGGGCCGAGATTGGCCATCTGCCAGTACACCCATTGCAACACTTTGTAGCGTTCTTGCGGAAGCTTGGACAGGAATTGGCCAGACTTATCTGCCAGGTATTCCACAATGGCGCCCGACTCAAACAGCGGTAGCGGACTACCACCACCCAGCGGTGCGTGATCGATAATTGCCGGCATGCGGTTGTTCGGGCAGATGCGCAGAAATTCGGGTTTGAATTGCTCGCCTGCACCGATGTCCACGGCGACAACCTTGTATGGCATGCCACACTCTTCGAGCATGATGCTGACCTTCCAGCCGTTAGGCGTGGGCCAATAATAAAGATCAATCATGGGGGCGCTCCGGCGGTGATAAACAGCCGGCATCGTAGCAGCCCGTGCGACCGACACGAAGCGCGCGACCTTGACCCGTTGGTTTGCAACGATGCGCGACAAAAGGGCATCGATCCACACTTCATTAGCCCGCCGCAGTGAGTCTCGCGAAAGGCTGAGACCACAGTGCTTGTTTATGTCCATGCAGAATCGAATTGGTATACAACGATAGACCCCAAAGTTAAGGAGCTTAACCATGAGTGACAGTCAGTTTGAAGCGGGCCTGAAGGTGCGCAAGGCAGTACTGGGTGAGGCGTATGTTGAACGGGCGATGGCCGGGCTCGACGATTTCAGCCGGGAGTTCCAGGAAAAGGTCGTGACAGACTACACCTGGGGTTTCATCTGGGGCGACGAGACGCTGGAGCGTAAAACCCGCAGCATTCTCAATCTCGGCATGTTGGCGGCCCTGGGTCGCTCTGAGGAGTTCGAGCTGCATTTTCGCGGTGCACTCAATAACGGCGTGAGCCGCGCTGAGTTGAAGGCCGTGTTGCACCAAATCGCGATGTATTGCGGCGTACCAGCCGGTGTTACCTCGTTCCGTATTGCGCGCAAGGTATTAGCGGAAATCGACGCCGATTGAGGCCATCTCAGACCGCTGAGCGGCGGGCCAGGTCCGGTCAACAACACGCCAGGGATACGTCCGGTGCCTATTCATGCTTAGATAGCGTTCTGCGTACCTGCAGTAGCGATGCTGGCGTCATCCCCAGCGGGGATAACCCATGTTATGGCTTTAGAGATTTTTCTGCGTTTAGACGGTGTTACGGGCGGCTCGCGCAACTACTATCACCCCGGATGGGCCGACGTGCTGTCGTGGCAATGGTGTTTGTCGGCGCCGGATGCCGGCGCCAAGCCCGACCAAATCAAGCTAGTCAAACGTGTTGGCAGAGAAAGTCCGATGGTCATGACTTTGTGGGCCCAGGGCGCGGTGGTGCCCGTGGCCGAAATAAACATCGTGCCGGTGGTGGGTAAACGCGATGCACAGCAGAAATTCATCTCGGTCAAATTGGAAAATCTGCGGGTGGTGGCAGTTGAGATCGGCGGTAGCTGCGAGGACAACCATGCCACCGAGACCGTGACGCTCAAATTCGAACAAGTGCGCTTTGAGTACCACCATTACACCGACGCAACCCCCGATACGCCAAATGGCACGGTACAGACTATCGCCTTCGACTGGGCGACCAGCGCTGCCTGAAGACTGCGCGCTGGTGAACGCGGCGCTGCCAGGCAGCGCCCATCCCGCTTAACTCCAGAGCACTAATCGGCGACTTCAGGGCTCGGTGAATAACTGGAGCGTAGCTAACGCCCGCCTGGCGGCCCGCCCTCGGTCAGCTTTTTAACACCCATCGACCCCACCCATCTGCCCCATACACCAGCTCACGAGCGGGCATTGCGGGGTTCAGTTCAGCCTCTGCGCCGCCGCTACATGGACATCGACCAGCGGCCTGAGCGCGACCGACATATTGCTGTGGTGAGTCTGAATCGAACTATTGGAATCGCAGAAAATCCTACGGGTATTTCTTTCGCATGGATATTTTGATCGCAGTGGATAAGGTCAAGCTTGGCATGTTCGTCGCCAAGCTCGACCGGCCGTGGTTGGGTACGCCGTTTCACTTTCAAGGCTTTTGGGTTAACGACCTCGATGCCATCGACAATCTTCGTCAGCACTGCCGCACCGTGTGGGTTCGTACCGACAAACGCGGCCGGCCCACTGAAGTTGAAGACAACACGGTTGTCGATTGGAAAGATCGCACCGTCAAGTCTGATCGTGAAGCGCAGATTTTTGATTTCCTGCCGTCGCGACCCGTCAATCACACTGACAGCGTTACGGTCGAAAGCGAAATTGATGCTGCGCGCATTGCACGGGCCAAGGTCTGCCAGGCCCTGGATGAAGTGGTGGATGACATCCAGCGTGGGCGCAAAATTGCCGTAGTCGGTCTCAAGGATGCGGTCACCGGCATCACCGAGAGCGTGGTGCGCAATCCCGATGCCTTTATGTGGTTACGCCTGGTCAAGGATCGCGATTCTTATACTTATTACCACCTGCTGGACACCAGCGCGCTGGCCATCGCGTTTGGCCGTCACCTGGGGTTCTCGAAAGTCGAACTTGCCGATATTGGCTTGGGCGCAATGCTGATCGACATTGGCAAACTCAAGCTACCACCGGAATTGGTGCGCAAGACCTCAGCGCTGACCAACGAGGAGCAGCTCGAAGTCAAAAAACACGTTGAGTACAGCATGGAGTTGTTGCAACAGGTGCCGGATATCAGCAAGCGTGTTTATGAAATCGTGCACTCCCATCATGAAAGCTTCAATGGCAGTGGTTATCCCCGTGCACTGGCCGGGCGCGACATTGTGCCGTTTGCGCGCATGGTGGCGATTACCGATTTTTTTGATGCGATCACCAGCGACCGTCCGTATGCGCTGGGGATCTCGCCCCATGACGCGATGCGCAGGCTTTACGATGAATGTGGGAAATCGTTCCAGCGTGAGTTGGTTGAGCAGTTTATTCAGTGTCTCGGTATCTACCCGACTGGCACCTTGGTGGAGCTCCATTCCGGCGAAGTGGGTATCGTTGTCGGCCAGAATCGAGTGCGCCGCCTGTTACCACGCTTGATGCTGATCTTAGGCGCCGACAAAAAACCCCTGGCGAGCTTTGTTGATCTCGACCTCGCATCCCAGGCCACCAAGCTTGGTGATGACTACACCGCCGTCACCATCAAACGCAGTGTCGAACCGGAAGTCTATGGCATTGACCCCCGCCAGTTTTATCTGGCTCAAGGTCGCCTCACACCAGCACTGCTCGAAAATATTTCTCGTCTGTTGTGAACGCCCATCCACGCTCGATATCGCCCCGTCGGCATCTGCTCGACAAGCTGGCGCAATTGCTGGCAGCGCCGGACCGTGCCGGTTTGTTCGGCGTATTGGCTTTACGTATTTCGCATATTCATGAAATCAACGTTAACTATGGCTACGACGTCTCCGATGCGGTGGTGCATGAAGTGGAGCAACGCATCGCGGCGGTGATGCGCGAAAACGATAGCTTGGCGCCCATTGAAGATGCCGGTTTTGCCCTGCTCCTGCCGGGTCTGCTCGGCAGCGCTCAGGCTGAGCTTGCTGCCAGCAAGATCATTGGGGCCTGCAAGTCCCGCTTCCTGGTTGCCGGACACGACATCACGGTGCAGGTCAGCATTGGCATTGCACTGTCGCCGCGCGATGCTAACGATGCGGCGAGTCTTTTGCGTTGCGCGGAGCTGGCGCTGGAGCAAGCCAATGACAACCCGGCCGGTTACGGCCTGTATTCGATGGACTTGGAGAATCGCACCAAGACCATCCACAGTTATGTATTGGAGCGCGCACTGCATGAAGCGCTCGACCGTGACGAGATCTATCTGTGCCTACAGCCAAAAATTGATCTGCGCACGGGCCAGTTGAGCGGGGCTGAGGCCCTGGCGCGCTGGACACGGGCAAACGGCGATGTAGTGCCACCCGATGTATTTATTCCGATCGCTGAACGCTCAAGCCTGATAGTCCCTATTACTTTGTGGACCCTTAATGCGGCTTTGCGCGCTTGCGGGGATTATTTTGCGCGCTTCCAGGATTTTTCTGTCGCGGTCAATTTATCGCCCATTGCGCTCGGTGACCCCGACATCTTCGATTTTGTCAGTCAGTCGGCGAGTATCTGGTGCACGGACAAATGCCAGCTCACCCTTGAAATCACGGAAGGCGCGTTGATGGAAGATCCGGAAGCGGCGATCGCCATTCTCGACAGGTTCCACAACGACAGTATCCGACTTTCCATCGACGACTTTGGCACGGGTTATTCTTCTTTGTCACAACTCGGGCGCTTGGCGGTTGGTGAGCTGAAGATCGATAAATCTTTTGTGTTAGGTGTGATCCACAGTGAGCGCAATGCCAAAATCGTGCGCAGCATCATCGATCTCGCCCACAACTTTGATATGACAGTCGTCGCCGAAGGCATTGAAGACGGCGCAACCTTGCAGTTTCTCGCCGAATTGGGTTGTGACTACGGCCAGGGTTATTACATCGGCCGGCCAATGCGCCTTGATGTGTTCGAAACCTGGGCCGCTAACCGCTAGGGTTAAGCGGCCTTTGGCCTGTGCTTGAATCGGTTTCAGGGGAAGACGATGCTCAGGGCTTCAGCAACCAGCGCCGGCTGCTCCTTGCCCTCGATATCAAGCGTATTTTCAAACGTCAGACGAATACCGTTGTCCTTAACGTCATCGGCGGCCAACAGCTTTTGACGCAGGCGCACCCGCGAGTCGACCGGCACAGGTGCGGTAAAACGCAGCTTGTTCAAGCCATAGTTGAGACCACGGCTGCGATGCGTAATAGACCAGATAGCGGCGCCCAGACGCGGCACCAAGGACAATGTCAGGAAACCGTGGGCGATGGTCTTGCCACCGGGCATTTCTTTTTTGGCGCGCTCGACGTCAACGTGGATCCACTGATGGTCGCCGGTTGCTTCGGCAAACTTGTCGATCATGCCCTGGTCGACAGTCACCCACTCGGACGTGCCGATTTCCTGACCGATCAAATCTTTCATGTCTTTGGGATATGCGATAACGCGCATGCTCAGTCTGCCTCTTTTGATAAAAATGTTGAAGAAATAGCGATGTTTTAACCGGCTCAGGAGCCAATCGTCGCACCGCCATCAATGACAAAATTCTGCCCGGTGGTGAAATGGCCCGCCCGCGAAGCCAGATAAACGGCGATGCCGGCAACTTCTTCCGGTTCGCCAATACGGCGTAGGGGGTCGAACTGCACACGGCGCGCGAGGGTGTCGGGATCTTCCCACAGTGCGCGCGCAAAATCGGTTTTGATAAGTCCCGGCGAAATGGCGTTGACGCGAATATTATGCGGGCCGTTTTCAACGGCAAGATTGCGCACCAGTTGCAGATCGGCGGCCTTGGAAATGCAATAAGCGCCGAGCACCGGTGAGCCCTTCAGCCCACCGATCGAAGAGACGATGATGATCGACCCGTCGCGGCGCGTGATCATCTCCGGCAATACCAGTTGCGCCAACCAGTGATTGGACATGATGTTGACGCTGAGGATCTTCTCGAAGGCCGAATCTGGCAGGCCGCTCATCGCACCATAGTGCGGATTGACCGCAGCATTACACACCAGCACATCAATCGGCCCAAGCTCGCTGCGGGTTTGTGCGACCAGTCGTTCGAGTTCGGCCTTGTGACTGATATTGGCGGCAATGGACACCGCGCCACCGGCCTGGCCCGCAGTTGCAGCGTTGATGGCGTCCGTCACCGTCTGGCAGGCCTCGGCCTTACGGCTTGAGATCACCACCCGGGCGCCGTGGCGTGCGAGTTCAAACGCGATGGCGCGACCGATGCCCTTGGTTGAGCCGGTGACCAGTGCCACTTTGCCGGTCAGATCAAATAGCGTGCTGGTCATGAATAGTGTGACTCCCGGAGTTGCTGCGAGGGTAACGCCGCCCGTGGTGATAGGCCAAGCCGGTGCGCTAAGGCCGGCAAGATAAAGGAAAAGGCGCGGCGCTCAAATGATCTGTTTGGGTAGCGGCAGTAAACGACGCGGACAAATGTGCGCACGATGCGTTGCCCGCCGGACAGTGGGGCAGGGCTGCGCGCGACTGCTTTGTGATGGATATCGCTCACACCAACGATTGTTAACGCGTTAGCCGCGGACCAGATGCGCTAGCATCTTGTCATAGCGCCAGGGCGCCTCGCCCAGCGCCCCGTCGCCGGTTTGACCGGATTGCGCAGCAGGAGCCAACATGAAACAACGTATCCCTTTCGCCCGCATCACCAGCGTGGCCGTGTTA
>JAYUQF010000492.1:0-2955 GCA_043756885.1 Pseudomonadota bacterium | reverse complement strand
TACACCGCAATCTCGATGTTTATCTGTCGGCCTGTCAGCTTGGCATCACCCTGGCGTCACTGGGCTTGGGTTGGATCGGCGAGCCGGCTTTTGCCCATCTGCTTGAACCAGTGCTGCAGGGCCTCGGCATTCGCAGCCCGGAGGTGATCAGCGCGATCGCATTTGTGGTGGCTTTTTTTATCATCTCCTACTTGCATATCGTGATCGGCGAACTGGCACCAAAGTCCGTGGCCATTCGACAGTCCGACCGGGTTGGTATCTGGACGGCACTGCCGCTCTACTGGTTTTATTGGCTGATGTATCCCGTCATCTGGCTGCTGAACCATAGTGCCAATTGGGTGCTGCGTGTCATGGGTCTGGACGTGGTCCATGGACAGGAGGGCTATTACTCCGCCGAAGAATTAAAGTTGATCCTGCGCGCGTCGCGGGCCGACGATAAATCAACCACCGACGAGTGGCGTGTATTGGCCCAGGCCCTGGAGTTTCGCGATCTCGAAGTGACCGATCTGATGCGCCCGTTTCAGGATGCAGCAACCCTGTCCAAAAACGATGACATCGAAACCAGCTTGGCGCGGATTGTTGAGTATCGTTATACCCGTTACCCCTACCTCGACGAAAACGGCCATGTGCTGGGGGTTATTCACCTCAAAGACATTTTCATTGCAATGCGCAGTGGTGTGCCCTTACCCGATCTGACGGGCTTGGTGCGTCCCGTGCTGACGGTATCTCCCTCGCTCTCGGCCACGGAATTGTTCAGGCGCTTTCGCCAGGGCAATCCGCATTTCGCGATAGTGGCCCACGACCAACAACCACCGTTGGGGTTTATCACCTTGGACAATGTGTTGGGTGCCCTGGTAGGCGAAATACGCGATGAGTTTCGTCGTACCCGCAATGACTGGACAAAACTCGACGATGGTTCCCTCGTCGGCAAAGGCAGCCTGCCCATCGCCACCGTTGAACGCGCGCTGGGCATTGACATCGACGAGAGCGAATTTGATTCTATCGGCGGCTTACTGCTGCAGACCTTGGGCGATGTGCCGAGCGAAGGCCAGCGGGTCGAATTTGAATACTTCGATGTTGAGGTCAAGAAAATGAATGGCCCGCGTATCGGCCTCGTGCAGGTTTTCCCGAAGTTGAGAACCGATGTCGAGGATCGATAGAGGTCGCCCCTTATCTGCCACGTGCAAGCGCGATCAGATTTTTCCCAACAGATCTCGACGCCCCGTTTATTCACCATGAAACCACTCGACACGCTGGCTTTCTCTGCACGGCGGCGCGCGGTTGTCATCACCCTTGTGCTTGTTTTGCTGAGCCATGGTGCATTGGTGCCCACGCTACACGCCGAACAGCACTTACGGCTCGCCACCACCACCAGCACCGAAAACTCCGGCCTGCTGGCGGCCATACACCCGGGTTTTGAAAAGGCCAATGGGGCGCGCGTTGATGTCATCGCGGTCGGTAGCGGGCGCGCACTCGAACTGGGACACAACGGCGATGTGGACGTTGTGCTCGTCCATGACCCGGACGCCGAGGCGGACTTTGTTGCCAGCGGTGCTGGCATCGATCGTCGAGCGGTGATGTATAACGATTTTGTCATCGTCGGGCCGGCGGCCGACCCGGCCGCCGTGGGCACCACGCGCAACGCGGCCCAGGCCTTTGCCACCATTGCGCGCCACGCCCAGGGCTTTGTCTCACGCGGCGACAAATCCGGCACCCACATCAAAGAACTCGCACTATGGCAAGCCGCCCACCGCACACCGGGCAGCCCGTGGTATTTTTCAGCTGGCCAAGCGATGGGCCCGGTATTGCAGATGAGCAGCGACAAACAGGCTTATACCTTGACCGATCGTGGCACCTGGATCGCCTACCGCAAGAAGCTTGCGCTGCAAATTGTGTACGAGGGTGATGCGATTTTGAACAACCCTTACCACGTCATCCTGGTCAATCCGCAGCACCATGCCCATGTACAAGCGAAGCTGGCGCGGGCTTATGCGGACTTCCTGATCAGCGCCCAAGGTCAAGCTTTGATTGCTGGCTTCAAAATCGAGAATGAACAATTGTTCGTGCCCAACGCGCGCGCACGATGATGGTCAGTACTCGACATGATCTCGCGCGCGCCCCTGGGCGCCAACCGCGAGTGCGCAGCGCGCACGACGGGTCCCAAAAACGCTGATGGATTATTTCTTTGCCGCCGGACTTGCAGCGCTGCGGCTCATCGTAAAATTTGACGCCGAGGTCTGGCGCATTGTTGCGACCTCGCTAGCGGTGTCGCTGAGCGCCGTGGTGATCGCAGCCATACCCGGTATTGCACTCGGCGTGGTCACCGCGTTATGGCGCTTTCCCGGTCGGCCCGTTGTGCGCCATGGCCTCAACGCGCTGATGGCGGTGCCCACCGTCGTGGTTGGCCTGCTGCTTTACGGGCTGATATCACGGCGTGGTCCGCTGGGTGAATACGGTCTGTTGTTCACGCCCAGCGGCATGGTGTTGGGCCAGGCGGTGCTGGTGCTGCCCATCATCTGGAATCTGGTTATCACGGCCATCGAATCCACCGATCCGCGCTTGGCGCTCACTTGCCGCCTGCTCGGTGCCAATCTCACCCAGCAGGCGGGCCTGTTTGTGCGCGAGGCGCGTGTGGCGATTCTGGCTGCGATTGTGATGGCTTTTGGTCGCGCCATCGGCGAAGTGGGCGTGGCCATGATGCTGGGCGGCAACATTGCCGGCTATACGCGCATCATGACCACCGCCATTGCGCTGGAAACCAGCAAAGGCGAATTTGAACTGGCCCTGGCGCTCGGCATGTTATTGCTGGTTTTGGCGCTGCTGGTTAACGGCACACTGGGCGTGCTCGCCCGGCCGCGTCGATGAACACGCATGCCTACGCATGGGAACTGCGCGACGTGGTATGCGCTTATGACGGCACGCCGGCACTGCGCATCGACGATTTAAAAATCGAAA
>JAYUQF010000491.1:0-22840 GCA_043756885.1 Pseudomonadota bacterium | reverse complement strand
GTACACCATTCCGCTGCAATTATTGGCCTATCACGTAGCCGTGATTCGCGGCGCCGATGTCGACCAGCCGCGCAATCTGGCCAAATCTGTCACGGTCGAGTAGTGGGCCCACTAGTGACTAGATTAAGGCTTGACTCCGGCAGGGGTTGCGCCAATTAGCGCGCCGATAATGCCGACATCGAAAGTCACTGCAGGGATTGTGTTACTCGTCGATGACGACCAGGACATGCTCAATCTGCTTTCGAAATGGTTGGAAGATGCTGACTTCACGGCATTGATGGCCAGCTCCGGTACAGACGCGTTGCGTCAGTTGGGGATCTCTCGGCCAGACATTGTAGTGACTGACCTGTTTATGGAAGAGATGGATGGCATGACTTTGGTCACGCGTATTCACGACGAGAATCCGTTAACACCAGTCATCATGTTAAGTGGCCAGGCGCGCATTCCTGACGCAGTCAGAGCCACACATCTCGGCACCTCGGCGTTCCTGACCAAGCCGATTGCCAAAGAAGCCTTCCTGGAAGAGATCCACAAGCACATTAGACCCGGTCGACGAGAGGATGTGACGGCGTTCGCCCGAAATATCGTGCATAGCAGCGATGTGATGGCGGAGTTGCTGGAGCAGGCTGAACTTGTCGCGCGCGGTGACGTGACAGTATTCATCAGCGGCGAAACGGGCACGGGCAAAGAAGTTTTGGCGCGCGCAATTCATGACGGCAGCAGCCGTCGTCAGCGCGCGTTTATCGGAGTCAACTGCGGCGCCATACCTGAGCAGTTGTTGGAGTCCGAATTATTTGGTCATGAAAAGGGCTCCTTCACAGGAGCTACCAATCGGCATGAGGGATTGTTTCTCGCTGCCGACGGCGGAACCTTATTTCTCGATGAGATAGGCGACATGCCACTTGGACTGCAGGTTAAATTGCTGCGTGTCTTGCAAGATTTCGAAGTTCGACCGGTCGGCTCAATAAAGAGCGTGCCGGTCAACGTGCGCATTATTTCTGCGACCCACAATGACCTTGAATCGTTAGTCGAAAAAGGTGAATTCCGCGAGGACTTGTATTACCGCCTGAATGTCGTGCCGTTAAAAATGCCGCGACTCGCCGAGAGACCGGGCGATATTCCGTTACTGATTGAGCATTTCCTCGCGCAAAGCGCCGCGAGGTCCGTTACTCCCAGGAAGCGCTTTGCGCCGGATGCGGTCGCCTATCTGGCTGGTGCAGCGTGGCCGGGAAATATCCGCCAACTAATTAACGCGGTGGAATTGTGTACGACGTTGTATACCGGTGACATTATTCCGCTTGCGATGGCCCAGCGGGCGCTGCGTCAACGACCGGTGCACATAAAAACTTTAAAGGACGCCAAGGCGGATTTTGAGCGTGATTATCTGGTGAGTGTACTGCGCATCAGTGGTGGCAACGTAGCAAATGCCGCGCGTATCGCCGGTCGCAATCGCACGGAATTCTATAAGTTGCTCAACCAGTATGAGCTTGACGCGGCAAGTTATCGTGATAGCGCGGATTCCGCAGCTGGCGAATAGCTATAGTTGATATGCTCGGTTCTGCTAGCCTTGGAGCGCGCCTGTGAACAATCGAATTGCCGTGACCATCGATCCAGACTTGGCTGATCTTGTGCCTGGATTTCTGGACAACCGGCGTCGCGATGTGGCCAAACTTGAAGCTCTGCTTGCGAGCGGCAATTTCGCTGACATACGCATGATCGGGCACAGCATGAAGGGCGCCGGTGGCGGCTATGGTTTTGATCAGATCACGGAGATCGGCGACGCGCTCGAACGAGCCGCACTGGCCACGGACGAAAGAGTCGTCCGCGATGGTATTGATCGGCTCGCCGACTATCTGGCGCGCGTCGACGTGGTGCTGGGTGGTTGATCACGACTGAATCAGCAGAAGATCTGCCGATGGCGAAGGGGTCGCGTTCGCCCCGGCGACAGACCTCGTCGACGTTTTTCTATTTTGTCGCCGCAGCACTTGGCCTTTCATTTTCCTGTGTTTTGGTAGTCATGGCGTGGAACAACGCTTTACGCATCGAAACACGCAATTTCAGCTTTAATACCACCTCTGTTCGTAATGAAGTTGATGCCAACGTTCGCACATCGGATGCGATTATTGCGAACCTGGCCAGCTTTATTGCAGCTGATCAGCGCGAAGACAAAACACGCTTCGCGCAATATACGGCCGGCTCACTCAAACGCTATGCATTTATTAATGGCATGGCACGCGTTCGACTTGAGCCCGACGGTAGCGCTAAGGTTGTGCAAGAAGCGGGGCAGCCAGTTGGCGCCGCGTTGGTCTCGTTACTGACCAACAGTGCCAGTGCTCGTACCACCGTCGCAAGCGTGATCGGTCAGGATGCGGCTGTGCCATTGGCACCATATGCCGAAACTGAACGCGGTAAAGCTTTGTTTCTCGTACAACCCAATGCACCAAACGACCCCAAGACCGGAGCGTATGACTGTGCTGTTTTATTGCTGGATTTGGCCGGTTTGGTCGGTGTGCAGGCGGTAGACCCTAGTTTGACGCTGGCTTTTTACGCCGTGTCCGAAGGAGTCGCTGGCCGTCAGCTGGTGTTTTCACGTGTGGCGTCGGCCGGTGTTGGTGATGGGTGGGTAGTGGAGACCTTACGTGAAAATAGTTCGGTACGCCTGAATCATTTCTCTGCCCAGCTCGTTACCGCCAAGGATTTGTTCTGGGGCAGTATCGACACGGGTTTGGTGTTGGTCGCTACGGTGTTGGGTGTTGGAGTTACGCTGTTGCTGGTCGCGCTTGCTCGCGCCAAGGACTTGCAGGCACGCGAGCTTGAGGCGCGCAATCGTGTGATCGAAGATCAGGTCCGTCAGCAGACCCGCGAGCTGGCAGTGACTCGCGACCAGGCTCTGGAAGCTTCGCGTGTCAAATCTGATTTCCTCGCGAGTATGAGCCACGAGATCCGTACGCCGCTCAATGCCATCATCGGTATGGCGGAGCTGTTATCTGAATCAACTTTGTCCCGTGAGCAAGAAAAATATGTAAGCGTGTTTCGTAACGCGGGCGAGGCTCTATTGAGTCAGGTTAACGACATTCTCGATCTCTCCAAAATAGAGGCCGAGCAGTTGACGCTGGAGGACATCGAATTCGATCTCATTGATGTTGTGGAGCAAGCGATTGATATCTACGGATTGAAGGCAGACGCGAAAAATATTGAGCTCCTAACCGATTTTGGCGCAGAGGTGCCAAGATTCGTGCGCGGTGACCCGGGACGATTACGACAGGTAATACTCAATCTTGTCGGCAACGCCATAAAGTTTACAGAGCAGGGCGACATCGTGGTACGGGTGCGTGGTTCCGCGCAAATCACCGGCTCATATCTGTTGCAATTTGAAGTCAGGGATTCCGGCATCGGCATACCGAGGGAGAAACTCGACAGCATTTTTGGCAGCTTCACTCAAGTAGACAGTTCCATTACGCGTCGATACGGAGGTACCGGTCTTGGACTTGCGATCTGTAAGCGATTAGTTGAATTGATGGGTGGACGGATATGGGTGGAGAGTGACGAAGGCCGTGGCAGCGCGTTTCACTTTGAAGTGCGGCTGACACCGGTTGCGCGTGGTGGCAGCATTCGAGAGCCCATAGGGCGCGGTGCACGCGTACTCGTGGTTGCTGGCCAACCGTCAGGGGCCGCGGTCCTGGCTGAGGTGCTGGGCACTTGGAATTTAGCGAGTGAGATCTGCACGTCGCTTGACAACATGATTGAGCGCGTAACCGAAGCCGGTATTGCCGGCCATGCGTACGCTGCGGTCGTGGTTGATACGGCAGATTCCATCTCCGTCGATGCTGGTCTGCTGTCCTTACGCGATCGGGGCGATACTACGCCGATGATCTTGTTGTTTCGTCCCTCAACGGTCGCGACCGGTGTAGAAAAGATCCGGCGTTTCGACGGTGCGAGCTATCTGGTCAAACCAATCAAACGAACACAACTCGCTGCGGCCCTCTGCACCCTGCTTGAGCCAACTGCGATAGAGCAGCGGGACACCCCAACAGTCGTAAGGGCGGTGAACGTCAGCGCGCGCATTCTGTTGGTGGAGGACAACGAAGACAATCGAATGCTGATTAAGGCCTACTTACGTCTAGAGCCGTATACCGTCGTTGAAGCAGAGAACGGTGCCGTGGCTGTCGAATATTTTAAATCAGACATCTTTGACCTCGTTTTAATGGATGTGCAGATGCCGGTGATGGATGGTTACGCCGCGACCCGCGCGATCCGTGTCTGGGAAGCGCAAGCTGGCCGGTCGCGTACACCGGTCATAGCGCTGACCGCCAATGCAATCAAGGAAGACATGGAACGCAGCCACGATGCGGGCTGTGACGCCCACCTGACCAAACCGATCAAGAAACAAACCTTGCTCGACGCCCTGCGGGAACGACTTAACCGAGGCGAACCACTCACGACGCAAGCTTAAGGCGCTGTATGGCGTCGTCTATTAGCAACACGTTTCTCCGGGTGTCATCCACAAGGTGTTGCCTGTCGGCGACAATTCCCGTCTTCTCAAAGTGATGGACGGTGTTCTGCGGCTCGCAAGGCTGTTACTCAGCGCCGGTGCCGTCTCGACAACCCAAGCCTAACGCGCTGAAATATAGGCGATAACAGATGCAGTATCAGGTGAGGCTAAAGGCCTTAAGCCAAGCTTACGATAAGATGGCACGTGACTTGCTCGGGTTTGAAGTGAAGCGATGACGGGTGCGCGGCTGATTGCGCCGGCATGAATATCCGCACGACTTCAAGCAAACGGCACTGGCACAACGACCGACTGGGCACGAAAGAGAAATGTTTAGAATATTCAGGCACTACGTCCCGAGATCCCTGGTGCTCCTGGGATTTGCCGAGATCCTCATCCTGTTCGTCTCTATTTACCTTGGTGCGACATTTCAGCTGGGCAGCTCTGCCTTCGCAACCGCTGAGCAGCTGCCGCTGTGGAGCCAAGCCATGGTTTTTGTTGCGGCCATCGTGCTGGGTATGACGGCTATGGGCCTTTACCACCGCGATCAACAGACCCGGCCAGGTGCGGTAATGCTGCGGCTTGCCCTGAGCTTTGTATGTGGCTTTATTGTCATGGGTAGCATCTATCTTCTGGTACCCAACCTAATGGTGGGAGGGGCAATCTTCAGCACCGCGCTGCTGTGCTCATTTGTCAGCATCGCCAGTTGTCGGCTGATCTGCGTCGCTGGCGAGGAGAAAGATCAACGACAGCGAGTATTGGTGTTGGGGATCGGCGATCGTGCCCGCCAAATCGATAATCTGCGCGGCGGCGTCGACCGGGTATCGGCAGACGTGGTCGGTTACGTCGATCTCGGTTGCGAACTGCGCCTGATCGGTAACGAGCGAATATTCTCACTCGGAGAACGCAGCCTGCGTGCGCTTGCCGAAGAGCTTGACGTCCACGAAATCGTAGTTGCTACCGATGACCGTCGTAAGGGACTTCCGGTCGATGACATATTGGAATGCAAAATGTATGGCATACGCATCCTTGAGGCAGCTGATTTTTACGAGCGGCAGCTTGGCAAAATTCGCATCGACACCCTGCATCCCAGCAATGTGATTTTCGCTGACGGGTTCACTCAAGCCGTCATCCGCAGTTCCGAGAAGCGGGTCATGGACATACTGGTGAGTGCGCTTATGTTGGTGGCAACCCTGCCAATCATTGTGGTGACGGTTGCTGCGATCTACTTGGAGAGCGGTGGTCCGGTGCTGTATCGCCAGGAACGTGTCGGGCGGCGCGGACGCGTTTTCACCTTGCTGAAGTTTCGCAGCATGCGCCAGGATGCCGAAGCAAATGGCGCGGTATGGGCGCTGAAAAACGACATGCGCGTGACGCGCATCGGCAACTTTATTCGCAGGACCCGCATCGACGAATTGCCGCAACTCATCAATGTATTAAAAGGCGACATGAGTTTTGTCGGACCGCGCCCTGAACGTCCCCAGTTCGTGGCGGAACTGTCGCAGGCCATCCCGTATTACGATCTGCGTCACTATGTAAAGCCGGGCATCACAGGGTGGGCGCAAATCCTCTACCCCTACGGGGCTTCCATCAATGATGCGCGCGAAAAGCTCCAGTACGACCTTTATTACTTGAAGAACTACAGTATGTTTCTCGATATCAACATCCTGCTGCAGACGATTCAAGTTATACTTTGGCGCAAAGGCGCACGTTGAATCGAGCAAGTCCTGCAGCCTTTGCCCACCACAAGCTGCAGATTTCCATCGTCGCGCGCGTGATCGTTCTGGAACTGGAGAACGGATGACGACAGTAGCCGCGATCGCAGGCTTTTTCGGTGCAGCAGCGTTCATGGCGCTGTTTGTCCTGTTGCTCATCACAGCTCGTGAGACAGCCGTCGGTCGGTACTTGATGGCAGCTTGCGCTGCCTCCGCAATCTGGTTCTCCGCCCAGGCCCTCTATTTTCAATATGGGTCAGGCACCGGGATAACGCCTAATCTCATCCTCCAATTCGAATTTTTACGCGATCTCACCTGGGTCGCGTTCTTTTTGCGCCTGCTGGCCAATGTCGGCGATGCCGGCTATCACCGCGGGATTAAGCTTGGATTCGCGTTATTGCTCGCTGCCACCGTAGGCGGCGCCCTGCTGCCTGAGCTCGTTGGGCTGACCATCGCCGGCGTGCATTTCAACGCCGCCCTGGTCAGAAAGCTGGTGTTTTGCGACGCCTTGCTGGTCGCCCTCGGTGTGCTGGTGCTGACTGAGCAGGTATTTCGCAACACGTCGCGCGATTCTCGTTGGGCGCTCAAACACCTGTGTTTTGGCGTCGGCTTCGTCTTTGCCTACGACTTCTATTTGTATGCCGATGCCGTACTGTTTAATCGGTTGGACGTGGTGTTGTTGTCCGCTCGCGGTGCGGTAAATGCGCTGGCAGTCCCAATGATCGCTATTTCGGCGGCGCGCAACCGACAATGGGAGATCAAGATCTTCGTCTCTCGACGTGTTGTATTCCATGCCGTGGTGCTGACCGCTGCTGGCGCCTACCTGATGCTGATGGCTGGTGCCGGGTATTACATTCAGTCGATTGGAGGCGAGTGGGGTCGTGCGTTAACTACGGCCTTTTTCAGTGCAGCGCTCCTGCTGCTGCTGACCTTGATCTTTTCGACTCAACTGCGCTCTCGCATCCGACTTTTTTTAGCTAGACATTTTTACCGCAATAAATACGAATACGGTGAAGAATGGCTCAAATTCACCCAGGCACTGGCCCGCACAACGTTGGAACCGAATGCGCTTAACACCACCATCCTGACTGCGGTGTGCGACATTGTCGACAGTCCAGGAGGAATGTTGTGGCACGTGACACCCTCGGGCAGTTTCGCAGTCGCGGCGACCTACAGCATGTACCAGGATCGGCAATTCGAGTTTGGTGCCAACGAAGCGTTTGTGCGGCAGATGGTTCGAGCGCCGCAAATTTGCGATTTGACTGATGAGGCCCAAGTGGAGGGCGGGCGCTTGGCCAACGCTCCACGCTGGTTGCTCGACATGTCGCGTATCGCGCTGATTGTGCCGATCGTGCATGGCGAAGAATTGCTGGCCATCCTGGCTCTATCGACTTCGCGCTCCAATCAGCGCTTCGACGCTGAAGATTTTGATCTTCTCGGCACAGTGGCGCGTCAGGCCGCAAGCTATCTGGCCTTGGTGCGGGCTACCGATGCCTTGTCAGAGGCGCGCCAGTTCGAGACCTTTAATCGGCTCTCGGCGTTTTTGGTCCACGATCTCAAGAATGTCGTCGCGCAGCTGTCCCTGATCGGCAGCAATGCCCGCAAGCATCGCCACAATCCGGAATTCGTCGACGATGCATTCAATACAGTGGACGATGCAGTGGTCAAGATGAAGCGCATGCTCGCTAGTTTGCGCCAGCGTCAAGCTGAGTCCGATGTTGAGAGTGATGAGGTAGTTGAGTTGTGCGACTTGCTTGAGACCGCCGTTGCTTCCCGGCGCAATGCCGAGCCTCGCCCACTCTTTGTCCGCCCGCATCAGAATATTCATGTGCGGGCCAGTGGCGAGCATTTATCGTCTGTTGTCCAGCATCTTCTGCAAAACGCCATTGAAGCCACGGCCGAAGGTGGACAAGTCACTGTCGAAACAGTGTGCCAAGGGAGTGAAGTTCGCACCACGATTACCGATACTGGTTGTGGTATGGACCGCGACTTCATCCACAATCGGCTCTTCAAGCCATTTGACACCACCAAGGGTAAGGCGGGAATGGGCATCGGTGCCTATGAAAGTCGACACCTGATCGGCGCCATGCGCGGCGAGTTGTTGGTAGATAGCGAGCCTGGGGTCGGCACGCGCTTCACCATTGTGTTGCCGCTGGTTGAAGGGGTGGACCGACGTGAACCACTTATCGCGACAGGACATTAATGGCTAAGCGCAAACTCCTGGTCGTCGATGACGACCCTGGCCTGCAAAAGCAGCTCAAGTGGAATTTTGAGGATTACGACGTCACCGTCGCAGGTGACCGTGTGAGTGCGTTGGAGGCACTCAAACAATACCAGGCGCCAGTTGTGACCCTGGATCTTGGGCTCCCCCCCGATGCTGCAAATGCGTCCGAAGGCCTGGCGGCATTGCGAGAGATCTTGGAGTTTGCACCAGCGACTAAGGTCGTCGTCGTGACCGGCAACGACGATCGCGAGGTGGCCGTGCGGGCGGTGGCGCAGGGCGCCTATGATTTTTACGAAAAACCCATAGATCCCGATGTCTTGCGGATGATCGTCGAGCGTGCCCATGTGCTCTATGAGCTTGAAGCCGAGAATCGGCGACTTACCAAGCACTCAAGCGCCCCTTTGGCGGGCATCATCGGTGGTAGCAAGGTGATGCAGGAAGTTTGTCGGCGCATTGAAAAAATCGGGCCGACCGCCGCCAGCGTGCTGCTGCTGGGCGAAAGTGGTACCGGTAAGGAGATCCTTGCCCGCGCGTTGCACGAGCTGAGCCCGCGGCGCGAGCACGATTTCATCGCTATCAACTGTGCGGCGATCCCGGACACCTTGCTCGAAAGCGAATTGTTTGGTTACGAGCGCGGGGCCTTCACCGGCGCCAGCAAGCAGACCAAGGGCAAGCTCGAGTTCGCCAATCATGGCACGCTATTTTTGGACGAAATCGGAGATTTACCTTCGTCTTTACAGGCCAAATTGCTGCGTTTCCTGCAAGAGCGGGTCATCGAAAGGGTTGGTGGACGGGAGGAAATCGCGGTCGATACGCGCGTTATTTGCGCGACTCACCAAGATCTCAGCGCGCAGATCCGAGACGCCCGTTTTCGCGAGGACTTGTATTACCGCATCAGCGAGGTTTCGGTGTTGATCCCACCCTTGCGTGACCGGCACGGCGATACGGTGCTGATTGCCCGCGCGCTGCTCGCACAAATGGCGGACATGCATCGTGGACGCATCAAGGATTTCAGTGACGGGGCGGTCAACGCCATGCAGAACTATGGCTGGCCGGGTAATGTCCGCGAACTTGAGAATCGCGTTAAGCGTGCAGTGATCATGGCAGATGGCCGCTACATTGAGCCTGGGGATCTGGAGCTTGAAGCGGAAGGCGAAAACCGCATGCCGACCCTCAAAGAATGTCGCGAGGAGGCGGAAGCCAGCGCGATACGGCGCGCCTTGGCGGCGGCGGATGGTCAGGTAAACCGCGCTTCAGAACTGTTAGGAGTGAGTCGACCGACGGTTTACCACCTGATGAAGAAGTACGACATTCAGGCTTAGCGGTTACCCGCTTTTGGGACGTGGATCAGGGTAGGAACAATCACGGTCGCGGTCGCTTCGTCTGGCAGAAAACTGACGATACACAGAGCTTTATCTGCACTTTGTTCTCAGTTGTTTTATGAAATGCAGCAACCGGAAAAAAGCGGCGCTCTGGCTCAAGCGGGAAGTCTCAGGACCGCGTCAATGAACCCTATTTGTGCCTGGGTGGCCAGTCTTACGGCACCGGTGTGCGGCGAGCACTCCTTCCCGAACGTGGATAAAACGGGAATGATTGAAAACGATGCGAAAAACTACCCTGTTTAAGCGGTGGGTACCTCACCGGTCCCATGCGACCTACCGATCGCGGGCGGCCAAGCGCTGGACAGTGGTGGTTTTATTGGTTCTAGCGGCCGTTCCATTGTCAGCAGCTACCCTCGAGGATGCTGTGCGACAGGCACTCACTACCCATCCACAACTCACGGGCGGCGCAGCTGCAGTTCGCGCGGCAGTCCAGGACGTCCGTGAAGCGCGAGCGGGCTACTTGCCGAGCGTCGATTTGGACACTCGTTTTGGCAATGAACACAGCAACATCAAGCAGCTCAATCAACCCAATAACGACGATGACCTGTGGCGCCGGGAAAGTGGGCTGACTGTCACCCAGTTGCTCTGGGACGGCATGGCTACCGCCAGCGAAGTCCGGCGCCGGGTTGCGTTATTAAACAGCGTTGAGCACAGCTTGGAGGACACTCAGAACGCGTTAGCCTTTAAAGCGGTCGAGGCCTATATCGACGTACTGCGTCATCGCGAATTTGTCGAACTCGCCCGGTCGAACGTCAAAGCCCATGAGAAGGTGCTCCAGAACGTCGAGGCGAAGAGCGGTAGTGGGGTGGGCAATAAGGCCGACGTTGCGCAGGCGCGGGCGCGGCTGGCGCTGGCCGTCAGCACCTTGACTGCTCGCCAGGGTGGCTTGCTCGAAGCCGACGCAAGGTATATCCGCACCATCGGGGATGCGCCAGGTGAACTGGCAAAACCCAATGCCGTGCCGTCTGGTCTGGTCAAGGACGGCTTGGTTGCGCAGAGCGATCTCGCCATCGCCACTGAAACGGCGCAAGTGGATGCGGTTATACAACATCCTGCCGTGATGCGCTCCAAGACGGAGATCGAGGCTGCGCTGGCGATCATCAAGACAGCGCGCTCAGGTTATCAACCGCGCCTGGATCTGCAGGGCAGCTTACGGCGCGATAACGATGTGGGTGGTATTACGGGCAATCGAGATGTCAGCAGTCTGATGCTTGTGGCCCGTTGGAACCTTTATCGTGGCGGCGCGGATCGGGCGCAGTCCCTGTCGGCGGCGGAACGCAAGACCGAGGCCGACAATAAGCTCGATGACACCTTCCGCTCGATCGCTGAGAATGTCGCCATCGCAATGCAGAGTCGTGCGACCAGCGAAAGTCGCCTGGTCCATTTACGACAGTACGTGGAGGCCAGCCAGGGCACCTTGGAAGCGTATCGCGCGCAGTTTGAGATCAGCCGACGCACTTTGCTCGACCTTTTGAACGCCGAAAGCGAATTGTTCAACGCGCGCTCTAACCTTGCCGCGGGCACCTTCGACGACTTAACTAACGTGTATTTCGTTGAAGCCAGCAAAGGCATTTTGGCCGGAAAATTTGGAGTATCAGGCACCGAGCCCTGATTCATCATCGGCCGCGCCGCGAGCGGCGATGTCCGTCACGCTTACTTTTGAGGAACGAAGCAGATGGCCGGCCAGGAGATACCCATCCATGTTCCGTTCTATCCGAGGTGAGTCTGCAACCCTCTCAAAGCGAGTCTAACGTCGACGTGAACAGCGCGCTTGAATCTGCGGCTACCGTCAGCGTCGATGATGATCCGCTGCGGGCTTGTCTGCATGTAATTACCCGGTTGCACGGCCGGCCAGTATCGATGAGCGCACTTCTGGCAGGCGTGCCAGTGGCCGGCGAGCGCTTTGCGCCGGCGGATTTTGTGTGCGCTGCCGCATTTCACGGTTTTGCCGCGCAAGTGGTTCGACGTCGCTTGCTGAAACTTTCTGCTCCCACTTTGCCCGTGACCTTGTTGTTCAAAGACGGTGGCGCGTGTGTGCTGACGCGCTTCTTGTCTGGTGACAAGGTTGAGATGGTCATGCCCGAAAGCGGTTTTGGCGCGCGGGAAATTCCGCTTGTCGAACTTGAAGCGGACTACAGCGGTTATGTGATTTTCACCCAACCTGCACTCGAACCCGCGACGAGCACGGACCACGATCGCACCAGGGCGCGCAAACGTGGCTGGTTCTGGCGCACCTTGCTGTCTTATACACCGTATTACATGGAGTCGATTGTGGCCGGCGTGCTGGTCAATCTGTTGACGGTGGCAGGGTCGCTGTTTGTGATGAACGTTTATGACCGCGTGGTGCCGAACAACGCCACCGAAACACTGATCGTACTTGCCACGGGCACCGCGATCGCCGGTGGCTTCGAATTCATGGCGCGTACCCTGCGGGCCTATTTTTTAGACGTGGCTGGGAAAAAAGCAGATCTGGTGCTGGCCGGGCAAATCTTCGCTCAGGCGTTGGGCATTCGCATGGCAGCACGGCCGCCGTCGGCGGGCGTATTCGCCGCGCAACTGCGCGAATTCGAGGCCGTTCGCGACTTCATAACCTCGGTTACCTTGACGGCGGTAATGGACCTGCCGTTTGTCGGCTTTTTCATTTTTGTCGTTGCCCTGATCGCGGGGCCTTTGTATCTGGTGCCCTTGATCGCAGTACCGGTGGTGCTGCTGGTTGGTCTCATCGCGCAGTGGCCGTTATCGATCGCAACCCATGCGACCTTACGCGATTCTTCGCAGCGGCATGGGCTGTTGATCGAGTCGCTTGAGGGCGCCGAGATGTTGAAAGCGATGCGCGCTGAGGGATTGATGCTGCGTCGTTATGAGGACTACACCGCGCTTGCAGGCGTGTCGTCAAATCAGGCGCGCATGATCTCAACCGTGGTTGTGAATTTTTCAGTGCTGGTGCAGCAATTGGTGACCATCGGGGTGGTGATCTGGGGGGTTTTTTTGATCGGCGCAGGCGATCTCACCATCGGCGCGCTGATTGCCGCAGTCATGATCACCGGCCGCGCGCTGGCGCCCCTGCAGACCGTGGCCTCGCTCATGATGCGCTACCAACATGCACGGGCTTCCTACAGCACACTCAATCGCCTGATGAAGCAGCCCGTGGAGCGTGAGCCTGGCCAGCAGTTCACGCGTCGCAGCGAAATTCGCGGCGAAATAACCATGCAAGGCGTGCAGTTTGTTTATCCGAATACCAAAGCCGCGTCCTTGGAAGACATCAATTTTTCCATCGCCGCTGGTGAGCATGTCGCGATCCTCGGCAAAATTGGATCGGGAAAAAGCACTTTGCTCAGGCTGATCGTTGGCCTCTATCAGCCCGCCAAAGGCACGGTAAGCATCGATGGTGTTGATCTGGCCCAATGTGATCCGGCCGATTTTCGCGATCACATAGGCTACGTCGCCCAGGACCCGATGCTTTTCCTAGGCACTCTGCGCGACAACATTGCCCTCGGTCGACCCCATGCGCAGGACAGCGAAATTCTAAAGGCCGCGCGCATAGCCGGTATCAGCGCGATGATCGACGGGCATCCGTCCGGTCTGCAAATGAATATCGGTGAACGCGGTCAGGCGCTTTCCGGTGGGCAGCGGCAAGCGGTGGCAAACGCCCGTGCGTTCCTGGTTGAACCGCGCATTCTGCTGCTTGATGAGCCGACCAGCGCGATGGATCACAATGCCGAATCGAAATACATAGCGACCGTCGGCAACTACGCGCAGGGGCGGACCATGATCGTGGTTACCCATAAGCCGAGCATGCTCGCCATGGTGTCGCGCATCATCGTGATTGATAGTGGACGTGTCGTGATGGACGGCCCCCGCGACGATGTACTGCGTCAACTCACGCGTCCGGCCGGGCCACCACCCGCTGCCGTGCCGGCACGAGCCTGACCTTCGGTCTGCGCAGATGGCCTTCAAACGCAACCACACCCGAGTGCCTAAAGCCGATTTGCCCTTTTTACGCGCGGCGCGGGCGGCTGAGATCGCCGAATCCCATCCCTTCGCGGGCAGCAGTCTGCTGTTGATGATTGTGTTTCTGATTGTTGCGGTGGTGTGGGCGATGTCTGCCGAGCTCGACGAAGTAACACGGGGTGATGGTGCGGTGGTACCTTCGAGTCGCGAGCAGATTATTCAGAGTTTAGAGGGCGGCATCCTGGCCGAGCTCTCGGTGCGCGAAGGTGATGTGGTCGAAAAGGGGCAGGTGTTACTCCGTATCGACGACACGCGCTCCGGCGCGTCGTTGCGCGAGGGGCAGGTCAAGAGCCAAAGTCTGCGCGCTGAAATAGCCCGTTTGCAGGCTGAGGCGGGCGGCATACGACCGCGATTCCCGGCCGACATTGACCCAGTCATCATCGAACGTGAACGCAAGACCTATGTCTCCCGTCTGACCGCCGTCGAAGAATCGGCGACATCGCTCAAGCGCAATCTGGAGCTGGCAGAAAAGGAATTGGCCATGACAGAGCCGATGGTCGCGCGGGGTGCCGTCTCGGAGGTGGAAGTGCTGCGCCTGCAGCGCCAAATCATCGAGCTGAAGGGGCAGATTCAAGACCGTCGCAACAGCTTCAAGGCTGAGGCCCGTGGAAAGCAGGCGGAAAAGGAGGCAGAACTTGGCGGGGTGACCGAATTACTGACCGCGCGTACCGACGAAGTGCAGCGTTCCCTGGTGCGCTCGCCGATGCGCGGTACGGTCAAAAACATCAAGGTCACAACGCAAGGTGGTGTGATAGGCCCAGGCCAGGACATCATGGAGATCATCCCGATCGAAGACCGCCTGCTCATTGAAGCCAAGATCCGCCCGGCTGACGTTGCCTTTTTGCATGCCGGCCAAGAGGCGACCGTTAAACTCACGGCTTACGACTACACGATTTACGGCAGTCTTCGTGGCCACCTCGAACATATCAGCGCCGACACCATCATTGACGAAAACCCACCTCACGAGCGGTTTTATAGGGTCAACGTGCGAACCGATGCGGCAACCCTGGTCGGAAAGACGGGGCCGCTGCCCGTAATTCCCGGCATGGTGGCAACGGTTGAAGTGCTGACCGGCCACAAATCCGTGATGGAGTATTTGCTGAAGCCGGTGCTCAAGACTCGTGACAATGCTTTACATGAGCGGTGATGAGCGTGCCTTGCACAAAGTGGCCGAGACCTACACTTCCCAGAACATTGGCAGTAGTCGGCATTTGGACCGGTTTTTGGCTAACAGCTTAAATCGTTCGCCTGACGACCCGGATCGGGGCAGTTGAAAGAAGAGGTTGCGAGCGTCGCGAGCGGTCTTGCGCGATCTCGCTGCCAATAACAACAGCGATCTATGAGGCGAGACGCGCTGCGCTATTTGATAAAGGAGATATGGCGGGTCGAGAATGTAATTGAACCATCCTGCACCCGCGATTGCAGATATTCGATCGCCTGTGGTTCGTCGATGCCGGCCATCAGGGCAAATTCTGCCGGGCCGCCACGAAAAACCTGTTCGCCCGTCTGCTTGTCATCCTTTCTCGCCTGCTTTTTGGCGAGTTCAAACGTGAACTCCATGCGTTGCAGCGGTTCGGAGTAGGCCAGCACGATCGCGAGCTCCGAGGTGTTGCGAATGCGCTGCGTGAACACCTTAAATAGCTGCAGCGCTAGCGCCGGGCGCGATTCGAGTTCTGAGAGGAACGAAGTCCGATCGAGTGCGATCAATTCGCAATCTCCAACTGCGGTAGCAGTGGCAGAGCGTGCCAGATCGTCGATGAGCGCCAATTCGCCAAAGATACTTCCACGATCCAGTTGGGCTAGCGTGAGACTCTCGCTGTTCTCTCTACGGCGGGTAATTCGCACCTCGCCGGACGCCACGATAAAGGCCTGCTCTCCCAATTCCCCTTCTCGAAAAATTTCTTCGCCAGCCCTAAACACCCACCGCGTGAAGCTGTCTTTGAATGGCGTAAGCGGGGTGTCTGGAATATTGCCATGGGCCCACTGCACAAACTGCTGGCTAGTGCCGGCCAGCGGCACAAGGAAATTTCCAATTTCCTCGTTCCAGATTTTTTCCGCAAGCTGCGTGAAGCCGAGCCGCCGGTACATGCCCGCGGTTTCGTAGTTGACCACGACTAGCAGGTGGGTGACGTCGTTGAAGCGGGTAATGGTGGCGGCCATGCGAAACATGGACCGAATGACGTCCCGTCGACGCCGCCAGTTGCTGCGGATCGCCAGCATGCCAGCGCTACCATAGCGGATCGGCGGGAGTTTTTTGTCCTCATCGTCGCTGGCGCCTGAGGACGCGTGGTACTCCTGCTCTGCTGTGCGCTTGTAGTCGGAAAAATCAAACAAGTCTTCCGCCGGCATACCGGCGCCGGTTTCTTTGACCAGCCGCATGGCCGCGATTGGTTCGGCGCCTTCATAAGCGACCACGTGAAAGACGTCGAGCAAGGCATCGAAGCGGTCGACGAGTCGTTCGGTGCGCATTGGATGGCCGCCAAACTTCCCATCCTCGACGACAAATACTTCATGGCGCAACCACAAGGTGTCGTCGATCTCTGGGCTCGAATTGGCGACTTTTATTTTTATCGGCATCTTTGCGCTTTATCGTGACTCAATCGGGCGGGGCGCCACGGGGTCAGATTCTGTTTCGAGTTCTCTGAAAACCGACCTAAGTGTATCAGACAAATAACAATTGTTGACCTTCCTGCTCCCCGTGTGTGGCCGACGTGTAGGGAAATTGAGCGGGTATCACGCCATCGCCACGATGCCCAGTCTTTCGTCACAATCCACTGCCACCGCGTCGATTATCGGCATTTTTTCGGAAGAGACTGACCGAACCCTTGGCAAACCCAGCGGCCGTTTCACGGCGTGCTGTAGCGGCGGATAAACCTGCCGCGCTCAGTCAGTATTCTGCCGTTGCCAGCCCATCAGGCCGGCGGGAGGGCAAGTCGACCGCGCTGTGGGTAGCGCTTGCCCCGCCCGAGCAGGTAAAACGAAGGATTTCCTCCTGCGTTTCCCGTCGTCAGGTGCTCAATGATAAAGCCCGGTCAGCACCGGACTATACATTTCAAGAATCTTATGCCGACGGATTTTGAGGGAGGGAGTCAGCATTTCGTTCTGGACGGAAAAATGAGTGTCGGCGATAGCGAATCGACGGATACGTTCATGTATCGCGAGGCGCTTGTTGAGGCGCTGAATGACCTCCTGCATGGTGGCGTAGAACTGTTGGTCCCGTGACGCCTCGGCAAGGGAATAGCGGGTACCGCGGGCGCGATTCCACTCGCGAAGAAAGTCCTCGTCAGCGACGATCAAGGCCACCAGGTGGGGACGCTTGTCTCCATAGACCATGGCTTGGGTAATTTCTGGTTGCAGCGTGAGGAGACCTTCGATGCACTGTGGAGCAATGTTTTCGCCGCCGGTATTTACGATGATGTCCTTCTTTCGGTCAGTGATATAAAGGTGCCCGTCCGGACCGAGACGACCGATGTCCCCAGTATGGAGCCAGCCACCCTCGAGGGCTTTCGCGGTCGCAGTCTCGTCGTTGCAATAACCTTGCATCACAAATTCACCACGCACGCAAATTTCGCCGTCGTCCGCAATCCGAAGATCAACTCCGATGAGCGGCGGCCCTACGCTGTCGATTTTGAATGAACTTGGTGGATTACATGTGATTAATGGGCTTGCCTCGGTTTGGCCATAACCCTGAACCAGTCGAATGTTAAGTGCCGCGAAGAACTCACCGACCTCGTAATTGAGCGGGGCACCTCCGGATACGAGAAATTTCAGTCGACCGCCGAACACTGATGCGACCGATCGGCGAACCAGTCTGCCGAGCGTCTTGTCGAACAGCCAGTCACGCGGGCTCAGTCGCACCTCCTGGCGATACTTAATACGCCCGATCCGCACTGCCTCGTTGAACAGCCGTTGGTGGATTGGCGCCTTCTTGCGCATGGCCTGGGAGATCCGGCTATGGAAGGTTTCGTATAGGCGCGGCACGGCGGTCATGATCGTCGGTCGCACGGTTGCGAGATCCGGCAACAGGCGCTCGATCGCCTCGCAGTAGAAAATCTGCGCGCCAATGGACAGGGCCGTGAATTGTCCCGCCGCGTGCTCGTAGGCATGCGACAAGGGTAGGAAAGACAGAAAGACGTCACGGCCATAGTCGATGTCGGACTGCATTCGATCGTAGCCGCCTCTGCAATTGGTCAGAATGCTACCGTGACTGAGCATGACCCCGCGCGGCGGTCCACTGGTGCCAGAGGTGTGGAAGATTACCGCAAGGTCACTGCGCTTTATCTGCGCGACTCGCGCTCGCAGCTCGTTCGCCCGTCGACGTCCCGCTTTAAGCACTGCCATCCAAGTAGAGTGCCGAAGGTTCGCTAGCGCCGATGGGTCGTCCGAATCGTCGATGGTAATCAAGGTCCGGCACCCTGTTGATCTCCGTGCCGCATCGGCGACCGTCCTGGCCAACGCGGCGGTTGAGACGATTGCGACACTCGCGGCGCTATTGTTCATTACGTGCAAGTGGTCATCGACCAAGTTGGTGACATAGGCCGGAACGGTGACTGCCCCTAGTGAAAGGATCGCGAGTTCCGCAATCAACCATTCCGGTCGATTACCCGAGACGAGCAGGACGCGATCGCCAGCACACACACCGAGTTCCTGCAGACCGGCGGCGAACGAAGCGATTTCAGCCTCGGTCTCGCTCCAGCTGCGCGCCACCCATCCGGACGGTGCGCGGTGCCACAGGCAGGGCGCGAGATCGAGGCGAGCGGCAGTATCTAGGAATAGTTCGCAGAGGCTGTTCCAGCCTAGATAAGTATCATTGGAAATCCCCTTGATCATCGCTAAGCACCGCGTCGAGTTGAACTGGCAGTGAGTATTTCCACCATGGCGGGTCTCCTCAGTCCGTTGGGATGCCCGCACTCGCCGCCTCAGCCGATACCGCGACCCGCAGGCGCGCACCTTCAGCCGACGCATTATTGCGCAAAGAACGGATGGGCTTCGGCGCGAAGCCTGGTGAGAATCGGCGCTGCATATTCGTAACCTATCCGAACCAGGTCGGCATGATGGGTCCAGTCCATCATGCTCATCGTGGGAGGTATAGGTGGCGACAATAGTATGTCCCGTGTGGTCATGAATAGATCGAAACGCGGCCGCCGCGCGGCCAGACACCGCATTAGAACCGCAGCCGGATTAGGGGCATCCGGGAGCAGTTTGCGAGCTTTAAGCACTGGGTACGCGAGAAACTGGGTCCGCGATGGCAATCTTGAATAGTCGAATATCGAAGTGCGCGCCCGCTCGATGGCGAGATTGATGACGATATTCGGCCCCCATTTGATGTCGCGCATCGTGGCGACCGGCACATTGTCGAGCACGCCGCCGTCGACCAGCAATTCTCCGCTTGCAGAAATACATGGTGGTAGCAGACCAGGGATGGAGCCCGTCGCACGAACCGCTTGCCACAACTTGCCCTCGCGATGGATGAACGGCCTGCTGGTCGTCAGATTGGTCGACAGCGCAAAGAATGGCGTCCACAGGTCGGCAATTTCGAGGTCGGTATAGTGGTCTGCCAGCGCCCGGTCAAACGCCACGTGATCCAGAATGCTGTAGCGGGGCCAGTTCATGCGCTTCAATGCTTTCCTGCGTACGAAAATATCTTCGAGCGCCGCGTCCACTTTGCTGGGCGAGGCGCCCATCGCGAACGCAGCGGTCATAGCCGCGCCACCGCTCGCACCTCCCATGAAATCGATCGGAATGTCGTGCTCCAGAAGTGCTTGATAAACTCCAACGTGGGCGGCGCATAGTGCGCCACCGCCACCGGCGACCAGGCCAATAGCGCGACCGGAAAGGAAGCGGCACAGTCTCCAATAGTCAGGTTCGTGGCTGAGCGCGAGGTGATGGTGGATGCGCACCGGGCGCAATTTGAACCACTGTTGTGTCCCTTTGATCTCGTCGCGCAATCGGTGCAGCAGCAATAACCGCATTTCGTTGGCTGAATGGGTATTCTGCGCAAAGATTTCTGTCGAGTTCAGGGGCGAGTTCCATGCTAGTCCATCATCATGGGACGCGACCAGAACAAATTCGTCGGACTGCCGAACGGCCTTTTTATTCCAGGCGACGGTATTCGGATCGCATACGTAGACCAGCAGTTCGTACTGCGATTCAAGATCATTGAACCATGCGATGCCAGCTTCTGAGCCCGCATTTAGCTGGGACATCACGTCTGCGGGCACGTCGTGCGGGTGCAGCACTACCGCACGCGGAGTGAGAGCCTTGAGGACACGCTGAAATTTTTCCAGGAAACCGCTTGGGATCGATGAGTTACCGACTTGGCAAAGAGCAATCGATGTCGGCGGGGTACGGTCACGAGCCTTGAGTGTGACGCTTGACTGGGCGAGTCGCTGGGCGAGCGACGAAGCGATACTCGGCCACATAGACGGCACTTGCGCGGTCAGGCGAGTAAAGCCCTCCCAATCAAGTTGCATGACCACGGCGTCGCGCGTGGCGCGGACACTGGCAGTGCGCACCGAGCCGGTGAAAAAAGCGATTTCGCCAATCGGACTGCCCGCACCGATTTCGGCAATGGCGCCGTCCTGACCATCTATTTCAACGCGAAAGCGTCCAGAGACAACGATGAACAATGCATCAGCCTTGTCACCCTGGCGAACCAGCAATTCCCCACGCGTTACCAGGCGCCTACGCAGAGAGCCGGCAATTTCTTGCAACGCCGATGGTGGGAGGGCTTCAAAGGCCTTGACGTGCTCTAACCCGGTGCCATTGCGGGACATGTCAACTCATCCGAAGATCTTCGTGGCGGGACGGGCCGCGGTGATAGTAAGTTAAGCGGACCTTAACCCGCAATGGCCGCTCGTGACCGCGCGAACGCCGCGTCGAAAAGCGGCTAAAACCATCAGCCATCAGGTTCAAGTGCCGATTGCCGCTACAGGCCTACCAGAAGCCGACGGAAGTGATCGTCGGTATCAGCGCAACCGCCGTTTGGAGACAGCCGATGGTCCCTGTAATGCATCGCAACGCGCCATTCGCACCGGCTTTACTCAAGATGGTGGCGAGGATGGTCAAACTCGCATCTCTGCCCGCTGTGTGCACGCGAGTGATGCAACTGGCAGACGATCCACGTACGTCGGCGCAGCAGATTGCGGAGGTGATCTGCCTCGATCCTGCACTGGCTGCACGAATGTTAAAGCTGGCGAACAGCGCGCATTTTGGCATGAGAGAGCGCGTTGACACTTTCGACGTCGCAATTCGGGTGCTCGGTGTGGATGCGCTGCGCACCCTTGTCCTCGGTACCGGTGCAGTCAGTGCACTCAATGCATTGTGCAAAGGGGTGTTGGACACAGATGCGTTCTGGGCGAGTAGTGTGCATTGCGCCTTGACCGCCCGCGAGCTGTGGCGAGTGACGCGCCATCCGCGACCAGAACAGGGATTCGTCATCGGGTTGCTGCACGCGATCGGCCAAATTGTGTTGGCGGTCCAGGACTCCAACAAGACGTCACTGATTGTCGAGCGTCTGGTGGATGCGAGGCAGGATCGAGCTGGCTTGGAGCGCGAGATTTTTGGGTTTAACTACGCAGAAGTAGGTGCGGCTTTACTGTCTGCCTGGCAACTTCCCGCAAGCCTTTCGTGCCCGGTAAGGTTTCAATTGAATCCGACTTCTGCCCCCGCGTGCTCCACGGAAGCCGCGATTTTGCATATCGCGGTGGCATTGACCACCTTTGATATTGGCCGGCAAACGCAGCCCGAGCAGCACGAGGGCAGTATCCTTTCTGTGCAGCAAGACGTCTGGCGCGTGGCGGGGATGGTCGAGGACACGGTGATGAAGGTGCTCGACGACGTCGACGGTCAATGGTTCGAAGTGATGGAGATCGTGGCGCCTGGCAGTCTTTTGCTCCACTACTGACAGGGTAGTGGTGTAAAACCATGCTCCCGCGCGCTCCATTGGACGCGCATGCCATAGGGCTAGAAAGCTGCATTTTAAATCGTAGTAAACGCAATCTTTCAGGATGCAGAACTGCGATTCGTGCCCAATCGTGTGACAGCCGGGCGTGGGACTCCGGGTGAACGCAGAGTAGGGCCAATTATCCCGTTGAACGCACAGATCTATTGCACATGCCGCCACGAACGAAGCATATTGTGACGTCCAGTGCGTGGATTATCGGTGGACTGCGCGGACGATTTTTTGGCGAACTAGTTACCACAATAGGAGTTTTGGACCGGTGATGGAGTTCGATTACAAGACAGCGTTCGGCCGCAATATTGGCTGGGTTACCCCGGACGAACAAGCCGTGCTCCGACGTAGCCGTGTCGCGATTGGCGGCTTGGGCGGGGTCGGCGGCGTGCACGCAACAACACTTGCACGGCTCGGTGTAGCGCAGTTTACGATCGCAGATTTCGATACTTTTTCGCTGGCCAACATCAACCGCCAAGCTGGCGCCTTCATGAGCACGCTCGGCAAGCCCAAAGCCGATGTCATCGCCGCCATGGTGCGCGACATCAACCCCGAGGCCGACGTGCGCGTACTAGCTGAAGGGGTAAACGCCCAGAACATTGACGCGTTTCTCGACGGGGTCGACGTGTACGTCGACGGCATAGACTATTTTGCGATCGACGCGCGGCGATTGATCTTTCACGCCGCTGGCGAACGTGGCATCCCGGCGGTCACGGCCGCACCGCTTGGCATGGGCGCCGCGGTCCTGTGTTTTCTCCCTGGGGGCATGTCGTTCGAGGAATATTTTTGCCTTGAAGGGCAGACCGAGTTCGAGCAACTGCTACGCTTCCTGCTCGGCCTGTCGCCGAGCATGCTGCAGCGTAGCTATCTGGTCTATCCCAGTGCGGTGAATTTCGCGGCAAAGCAGGGGCCAAGCATGCCGATGGCCTGTGAAATCTGCGCGGGCATCGCCGGGACCCAGGTATTGAAAATCCTGCTCAAGCGGGGCGACGTGCTGGCCGCGCCCCGCGGGATGCAATTCGACGCCTACCGCAACCGCGTGTCGCATACCTGGCGGCCCGGCGG
>JAYUQF010000490.1:0-2970 GCA_043756885.1 Pseudomonadota bacterium | reverse complement strand
CGCACGACCGACAAACTCGGCATCTTCCGCCAGCGCGCAAACGACGATCGACTCACCACTCACGACCTTGACCAGCAGGCTTGCCGCCGACTCGCTGTTGCAGGCGCTTAACATCGCGACCGCCCCTACGCCGGTTTCCAACATCGGTTCGGGTGCCAGCACGCGGCCCAGTTGTCGACAGACCACGCCCACGGCCGCCGCACCGAAGCCCAAGCCGCCGCTTGTTGCCGGGGCGAGTATGCCCGCCCAGCCCAGTTCACACATTTCACGCCACAGTGCGCGGTCAAAAGCCGGCGTGGCGCCACGCAATGCACGTAAGCGGGTGACTACCAGCGAACGTCGGCAGAAGTCCGCAGCGCTGTCGCCCAACATGGTCAGCATCGATAAATCTTCTTGCTCGACGGGCGCGGCGGCGTGTGCTGCATGGTTCATAACGAGGGCTCTCCAGACTCAAGGCAAGACGGCGATGATAGAGTGCCCGACTGGACAATGAAACGGCGCAAGGCGGCGCCCGCCGTGCCGCTTACCGATCGCCATAACAAGGGGGAGTCATGCAACCACAAGTCGTCAAACTTGAAATCGTCGAAGAATTCATCGCGCTCGTGCAATTTGCCAACCCGCCGGTCAATGCCCACAGTCATCAACTGCTGGAAGAAACAGCCTGGGTGTTCGACACCGTAAGCGATCGTGATGACATCCGTGTCGTGGTGCTGACGGGCGAGGGCAAAACCTTTTGCGCTGGCGCCGACATTAAAGAGCGGGTTGGCACCGCGCCCCAACCCGGTGGCCACTGGCAGCGCAGCCGCCGCGCACGGGAGGCTTATCACAGCATCATGGAATGCCGTAAGCCCGTGATTGGTGCAATCAACGGCGTGGCGCTGGGTGGTGGACTGGCCTTCGCTGCCTCCTGCGACATTCTGGTCGCGGCCGACACCGGCTGCCTTGGTTTGCCGGAGATCGGCGTAGGGCTGCTCGGTGGTGGCCGCCATGCGCAGCGCCTTTTTGGTCATTCTCGCCTGCGGCGCATGATGTTGACCGGTATGCGGGTATTCGGGCCCGAGCTTTATCGGCTGGGGGTGGTTGAAGCCTCCGTGCCCGTCGAGCAGTTGCTGGAGACGGCATTAGGCATCGCGCGCGAAATCGCCAGTAAGAGTCCGCTGGCGACGGGGCTGGCTAAACATGCGTTGAACAACATCGAAGCAATGACCTTGCGTGACGGTTATCGTTTTGAGCAGACCATGACCGGTCAGTTGAGTCAGTCGGACGATTCCAAAGAAGCCATGCGCGCTTTTATCGAAAAACGCCCGCCGGTGTTTCACGGCCGATGAGCGCGACGGTCAAGGCGCTGCTGCGGGCCGTCCCCTCTATCGACGAACTGTTGCGCGCCGAGCCCCTGCAGGCGGCACTGCTCGAGTGTGGGCATGAGCTTGTCACCAGCGTCTTGCGCGACACCGTCGAGCACGCGCGGGCGCGGCTGCGTGAAGAAGGCGAGCGTGCCGGCGACGCCTGCAGCCAGACGGCTTTACTGGCCAGCGCCACACGTCGGCTGGCGGCGCTGCTGACGCCCTCACTCAAGCGCGTATTTAATTTGACCGGCACGGTGTTGCACACCAATCTCGGCCGCGCACCGTTGCCGGCGGAAGCGATTGCGGCTATGACCGCCGTCGCGTCGGGCGCGAGCAATCTGGAATATGACTTGAGCAGTGGTCGGCGTGGTGATCGTGACGTACACGTTGAACAATGGATCTGCCGCCTGACTGGCGCTGAAGCCGCAACGGTGGTCAATAACAATGCTGCTGCCGTATTTCTGACGCTCAATACGCTAGCGCGCCAGAAGGAAGTATTGGTATCTCGCGGTGAGCTGGTCGAGATCGGCGGCGCATTCCGTATTCCGGACGTCATGGCGCGGGCCGGTGCGCGCCTGGTCGAAGTGGGTACCACTAATCGCACCCACGCGCCGGATTTCAGTAACGCCATCACCGCGCGCAGTGCGCTGATCATGAAAGTGCACACCAGTAACTACATGATTGCGGGATTCACTGCGGCCGTAGCTGAAAGCGAGCTGGCGGCGCTTGCACATGCCGCGAACTTGGCCCTGGTGGTTGATCTCGGCAGTGGCACGTTGATCGATCTGGCACAGTTCGGTTTACCGCGCGAACCAACGGTGGCCAGCAGCATCGCCGCCGGCGCCGACCTCGTGACCTTCAGTGGCGACAAATTGCTGGGCGGACCGCAGGCCGGCATCGTTGCCGGTCGCAAGGATTTGATCGCGCGTTTAAAGCGCAATCCACTCAAGCGTGCATTACGCGTTGACAAGATGACGCTCGCGGCACTGTCTGCGGTATTGCAGCTTTATGCTGATCCCAAGCGTGCCGTGGAACGTGTACCGACCTTACGCTTACTGACGCGTGCGGCAGCGGACATTGAAGCAGTGGCGCGTCGGCTTGCGCCACATGTCGCCGCGGCGCTGGGCGCGCACGCGGTGGTCGAGGTTAAAGCCTGCCACAGCCAGATCGGTAGTGGTGCGTTGCCCGTTGATCTACTCCCGAGTTGGGCACTGGCAATCACTCTGCCAACACAACGGGGCCGCGCCCTGGAAAAGCTGGCGCGGGTATTACGGGATCTGCCGGTGCCAGTGATCGGTCGCATAACCGACGATGCCTTAGTGCTGGACCTGCGCACGCTCGATGATGAAACGGCGTTTATCGCCCAGCTTGCCGGCCTGAGCGCACCAGGCACACGATGATCATCGCCAGCGCGGGTCACGTTGATCATGGCAAAACTTTATTGGTCAAAGCGCTCACCGGCGTTGACACCGATGCTTTGCCGGAAGAAAAGGCGCGTGGGCTGACCATAGAGCTGGGCTTTGCTTATCACGATCTCGGCGATGGCAGCCAGACGGGTTTTATCGACGTGCCCGGTCACGAGCGCTTTGTGCGCACCATGGTCGCCGGTGTAAGTGGCATCGAC
>JAYUQF010000489.1:0-2977 GCA_043756885.1 Pseudomonadota bacterium | reverse complement strand
AAGGCAACACCCGCAACAAGCGACGCGCAGGCAGCGTGCCGTCTGAATAAGAGGAGAACAACATGACTAACGAACAGAAAATTGCGCGCAATGTCGGCGTCGTACGTGCCTTTCTTAAAGGTTGGGACGATCGCGACGCGGATGCCTGTATGGCGCAGTGCACCGAGGATATGTGTTATCTGAATCAGCCGCTGGAAGCGATCCGCGGCAAGGACAATGTGCGCAAGATGATCGCCTCGATTTTTATCCCGGCCAAAAAGGTCGAGTTCAAAATCGTCAATTGTTTTGGCCATGAGAACCAAGTCATTACCGAACGTGTTGACCAATGGGACTGGAACGGCAGTGGCGTGTGGCAGATGGAACTCAAAGTCTGCGGCATGTTCGAGCTGACCGAAAACGGCAAAATTATCGAGTGGCGCGAATACTACGACAACGACTACTGGACCAAATGCGGTGGGCCGAGCCTGGTTCTATAACCAGCGGCGATGGGCAGGTGAGGATTACCCACAATTCTCACCTGTGGTTGCCAAGGCTGGCACGCGCGTGGCGCCTTAATGCTGTTTATTGACGAGCAGCTTCTTGCTCCTGTTCGCCGCAACCCCTATCTTGCCTCGACCGTTAACCCGGTAACCCGCTATGCAGACGGTGTATTAATCCTAAGCTGCGGCACGTGCCGCCCAACACACACAGAGGAAAACACATGGATCTCGGACTCAAGGGCAAGGGCGTTATCGTCACCGGCGCAAGCAAAGGTATTGGCCAGGCCATTGCACTGGAATTCGCCCGCGAAGGCGCAAATGTCGCCATCTGCGCACGGGGCGCCGAGGCCTTGGAACAAACCCGCGCACAATTGGCCGCACTGGGTGTGAAGGTGTTTGCCTCCATGTGTGATGTTGCTAACGGCGAGGCTTTGGTTAAATTTCTCGATGACGCCCATGCCGTGCTCGGGCGGGTTGATGTGCTGGTGAATAACCCATCGGGTTTCGGCGTAACCGACAACGAAGAAGGCTGGGCGGCGAGTTTAGCGGTGGATGTGATGGCGCCGGTACGCGCGACCTGGAAGGTTGTGCCCTGGCTCGAAGCCCAGGGCGGCGGCGCTGTTATCCATATCAGCTCGATATCGGGCCTGGAAGCGAGCCTGCCGGGTGTTGCGGCGTACGCCGCCGCTAAAGCCAGTCTCATCAGTCATTCCAAGAGCATGGCGATGGAACTCGCGCCTAAAAATATCCGCGTTAACTGTGTGGCTCCAGGTTCGATCAATTTCCCGGGCGGTTTCTGGGAAAACATCAAACGTGATATGCCGGCATTTTTTGACAGCGTGTTGGCCAGTATTCCGTCTGGCCGCATGGGCCGCCCTGAGGAGGTTGCCAACGCGGTGGTATTTCTGGCCTCGGATAAAGCGAGCTGGGTATCGGGCGCGATGCTGCCGGTGGACGGTGTGCAGCACAAGGGCAACCTTTAGCCGGCACTGTGTTCTACGCGGTGAACTGAAAGCGCCAGATGGGTGCTGAATTTCTCCTAGTTCCCACCCATCTCCTACCACGCTAATTGCGGTTTTTTGCCGGGCCGGTATGCTGCCGGCCATGCAAACTTCAAGCTCCCTCACCGGCGCCGAGCCGGACCTCACTGCCCTGTTACGCGACAGCGTCGCCGACTATTGCGCGCGTGCTCTGGCGCCGCGCCGGCTGCGTGATTTGCGCACCACGGGTCATTCTTTCGATCGCGGCGTATGGGCAGAAATGGTGGGCCTGGGTTGGTGTGGCCTGACGGTGAGTGAAGCGCAGGGTGGTCTGGGTTTGGGCGCCGCGGCGGTGGCCAGCGTGTGTCGTCAACTCGGCCGCGTGGTGGCGGCCGAACCCGTCATCGAGTGTGCAGTGGTGGCGGCGAGTTTATTGGCGGCTGCGCCAGAGCAGCAATCACGTCTGCATGACTTGCTCGATGGCAGTACGTTTTATACCTGCCCATGGTCGCCGGCTGCGTGGCGCAGCCCGCTGCAGGTGTCTCGCAACGGCGCGGACTATGTGCTGAACGGCACGCTGGCACAGGTCCCGCTTGGCGATGAAGCAGATGTCATTCTGGTGCCAGGATTGTGCGATGGTGTGTTGCTGCTATGTGCCATAACGCGTGATAGCGCGGGTCTTACTACGCAGGTGCGTGCGCTGGCCGATGGCACGTGTGATGCCCAACTGCAGTGCACTGCGATGCGCTGTCCATCGTCAGCGGTCATGCCGATCACCACGCAAGCGATGCAGCAGGCGCTGGCCTTGGGCGCGGTGGCTGGTAGTGCCTATCTGATCGGTCTGTGTGAGGCCCTGTTTGAAACGACGCTCGATTATCTGCGCACCCGGCGCCAGTTTGGTCGCGCGCTGGGCAGCTTCCAGGCACTGCAACATCGTGCGGTTGATATGTACATGCATCTGCGTCTGTGTGTTGCAGCCCTGGACGAGGCGGTAAGCGCTTACGATCACAGCGGTGATAGTCAACTCGCTTGTGCGCGTGTGTCTCTGCGCGCCACTGATACCGCGACCAGGGTGCTGCGAGAAAGTATTCAGCTGCATGGTGCCATCGGTTATACCGAACAATGTGATGTATCACTTTATGTGCAGCGCGGCTTGGTAATGAGTGCGCGTCTGAGTGGTGCGATCACACAGCTGCGCGCCATGCCGACCTTGCTGCACGGTGAGCGTGCGGCCGAAACCGCGTTGCCTAGCCCCTTATCCGACAGCTTCGTTCCGCCCGACGGCGATTGGAACGAGGTTGAAGATCGACTGTTCCGCAGCACCGTGCGTCATTGGATCGAAGCCAACTATCCCGCCGAGTTGCGCCATGTACCCGGGCAGTTGCGCTGGGCCGAGATCAGTCATTGGCATGCACGCCTGGTGGCGCGCGGCTGGGCTGCACCGGCCTGGCCGCGCGAACACGGGGGTATGGGTCTGGCGCCGAGCAAAATGCTCATCTTTATCGAAGAGCTTGAGCG
>JAYUQF010000488.1:0-2995 GCA_043756885.1 Pseudomonadota bacterium | reverse complement strand
CGAGCTATTCCCGTTCTGCAGCGTATCCGTGGTTGACCAGCGGAAGGTGCCGTCGTTGACGAAGCTCGTGCCAACAAAGCGCTTGGTCGCACCGCTACTGGCGTTCAAGGCCGCACCGGCACCCAGCGTCCATGTGCCGGTCAAGTCGCCACCGCTCCAACCCATGAGGCCGGCCGATAATCCAGCGCCACCCGACAGCACCGCAGCATTGCCATTCACGCTGCCACCATTGTTGCTCAGATTGTCAGACTGAAAACTGCCATTGAAGGTGGACGCACCAGCGATCACCACCGCACCCGCGCCGCGGAAGCGCGACCCCGCATTAAAAACGTTGCTGCCGCCATTAAATCTGATAGTGCCGACTTGGGCATCGATGAGCCCGCCGTCATTGCGGAACAACCAGTCCCCGACGTTGGTCGTGGCACCGGCAGTCTTGGAAAAACTCCCGGTATTAACAAACAGCGGCTGACCGCCGAAATTCCAGGTCAGTGAATTGGCATCGGACTCCGAGCGCCACTCGCCGGCGTTGTTTACCACCGCACCGGTGCTCACCCTGTAGCGGATCGGCCAACCAGCGCACCAGGCTTAGATTGGTGAAGGTGGTACCAACAAACCGCTTGACGCCGCCGGCGCCAAGATCAAGAAAATCGAGCGGGATGTAAAGATTCCTGACGCGCCGCGTCCCAAATTTTTGCACCAAACTCGCCGCTCACGAAAAAAAAATTCTGTGTAAACAGAAGCTTAGACTAGATTGCAGTGGTACTGCGGGGTGTTACGAATTCTTTACACAAACCGGTTCGGCCTCGCTACGAACAAGCCGTTTCAACAACGATGGAAACGCACAATCCCCGCGTGGCCACTGCAGCCCATTGTTTGGTCCGCAGCGGCCAGGATTGTCGCGCTTACAACCCACGCGCTGACATTTGACTGGCGATGTACTCCGCTTGGCGGATCGCAAGCGTCACGATGGTCAAGGTGGGATTAACGGCCGAGCTGGTGGTGTACTGGCTGCCGTCGGATACAAACAAATTGGTGATGTCGTGGCTCTGGCCATGGCCGTTGAGCACACCTTCGCTGGCTTTGGCGCTCATGCGGCAGGTGCCGAGATTATGGGTGGACGGATAGGGCGGCGTGCGAAACACACGTTTGGCGCCAACCGATTCATACAAAGCCTGACCTTGTTTGAAGCCATGTTCGCGCATCGCGAGATCATTTTTGTGATCGTCGTAGTGCACATGGGGCACTGGCAAGCCCCACTGATCTTTGACCTTGTCGTTTAAGGTCACACGATTGGTTTCTTGGGGCATGTCCTCGCCGACGATCCACATACCGGCCAGATTGTTGTAGTGATCCATGAAGTACGCGAAATCCGGCCCCCATTCTCCCGGCGCAATGAAAGCCGCTGCGAAGGGTAGGCCCACCGAGACCGTTTCGAGTTCGTAACCGCCGGCGAAGCCGCGTGCCGGTTTGTGATGAGACTCATCGGTGATGATGCCGGCCATGGTGGTGCCGCGGTACATATGCACCGGTTCATCGAAAGCGCCATAAACCGAGCCGGTGGTATGGCGCATATAGTTGCGCCCGACCTGGCCCGAGGAGTTGGCGAGTCCGTCCGGATACTGCGCAGATGCCGATAACAACAGCAGACGCGGTGTTTCGATAGCGTTACCGGCAACACATACCACCCGCGCGCGCTGCCGCTGTTCCTTGCCGGCGCTATCAAAATACACCACACCCGTAACGCGCCCCTGCGCGTTGTGTTCGATGCTCGAGACGTGGCACTGCGTACGCAACTCAAGCTTACCGGTTGCCATCGCTGCCGGGATCTCGGTGTAGAGCGTCGACCACTTCGCGCCCATCTTGCAGCCCTGGAAACAAAAGCCGAGCTGTCTGCACGAAGTGCGCCCGTCACGCGGGCGACTGTTTATGGCCATGCGGCCGGTATGACAGTCCTTATAGCCGAGCTTTTGCGCGCCGTTGTAAAGGATCTTGAAATTGTTATTGCCCGGCAGGCCCGGTATACCGTTGGTGCGGGTCACGCCCATCTTGTCCTCAGCACGCGCGTAATAAGGCTCGAGCTCCGCCAAGGTGATGGGCCAATCCAACAGGTTGGCGCCGTCTATCGCGCCATAGGTGGTGCGCGCATGGAAATCGTGTTCATGAAAGCGCAGTGAAGCGCCGGCCCAATGGGTGGTTGTGCCGCCAACGGTTTTGCAAATCCAGGTCGGCAGATTGGGGAAATCTTTGGCCAGGCGGAAGTTACCCGAAGTTGTGCGCATATCGGTCCACGCGAGTTGCTGGAACGAAGCCCACTCGTCGTTGACAAATTTGGCCGCTGACTGCTCAGCACCGGCCTCAAGCAGCACCACTTTTATGCCTTTCTGACACAGCTCATTGGCCAGTGTGCCACCGCCTGCGCCGGAGCCGATGATGACGGTGACACCGTCGTCCTGGTGTTCAAATGTCGTCATGCCCGCCCCCTCACTGCGCTGCCGGACTGGCATCGGCGGGTGGCGCCGGTAACCAGGTCAAATCGTTAAATCCCCGCTCCAGGTAACCACCTTTACTGAAGGAATCACCCTGATAACCGAAGTGCGCGAAGGCCAGCTCATTGTTGTAGAGAGAGACCACGGCGGTGCTGCGAATTTTTTCAAAAAACGGCTTGCCTGCGAGCTTGGTTACTTCGGCAAGGCGCGCCGCATCGGCGAGGCCCAACCAATCGCCATGCGCAGCGTTATCGAGTTGTTTGATGCCATCAGTGAGCAGGAGCTTGACCGCTGCGTCTGCCGCGGCGCCGTCCAGATCGCGAACAACGAAGGCATAAACCGCATCATCGAGTTTGGGATGGGGGAATATCTGGCGCGTGACTCCCAGCAGCACGCGGGCCGAGCGTTCGTCCAGCACTTTTAATTCCAACGCCCACAGCGAACTGGGTGCCAGTGCGAGTAGCGTGCTGGAAGAAGCCCACAAGCTTCCGGCGAGTAAACCGGACGTC
>JAYUQF010000487.1:0-3001 GCA_043756885.1 Pseudomonadota bacterium | reverse complement strand
GGCCACTTTCTGTATAACCTGCACGCCCATTGACCTGGATCAGGGCCGAGGATCTGCCGCTGCCAAGGGCATCGATGAAGCACGGAAGGAATTTGGATCACGCCGCTGAGGGAGGGGCAATTGGCAGGCTCCTGGGACAGAGCCTGCTTTGAGTGAGCCCGTGGTGGTCGCGACTTACTTCGGCACCATGCGCTTGGCTACCTCTTCGAGCATCACTTCCGTGGCACCGCCACCGATGGATTGCACCCGTGCGTCGCGGGTCATGCGCTCGATGGCCGTTTCGCGGATATAGCCCATACCCCCATGGAACTGCAGGCAGTCGTACATCACTTCGTTAACCAAGGTACCGGCCAGAGCTTTGATCATCGACACTTCTTTAGTGACTTGCTGACCCTGGGCATCACGCCAGGCGGTGTTAAATATCAGCGCGCGACAGGCCTCCACCTGCGAACTGCGCATGGCGAGCCGCTGGCGAATAGTCTGTTTATCCCACAGCGGTGCACCAAAAGCCTGGCGCTGCGTCACCCACTCCAGGGCCAGTTCGATGGCACGCGCCGCTTCACCCATGGACTGCGCGCCGAGCACGATGCGCTCGTTCTGCAAATTATTCATCAGCGCATAAAATCCGCGGTTCTCTTCGCCCAGCAGATTTGCAGCCGGGATGCGGCAATTGTCGAAGTGTAGTTCGGCAGTGTCGCTGCACAACCAGCCGTGTTTTTTTAAGGGCCGGGCCACGCTGAACCCAGGTGTGCCTTTTTCAACGATGAACATCGACATGTCGCGATTACGCCCTGGCGCGCCGGTTTTGGCGGCAACAAAATAAATATCACCGTGTACTCCGTTGGTGATGAACATCTTGGCGCCGTTTAATACCCATTCCTGGCCCTCGCGGCGAGCGCTGGTGCGCATGCTGGCCAGATCTGAGCCCGCGTCGGCTTCAGTCATGGCAACGGCCGTGATGCGTTTGCCAGCGATAATGTCGGGCATATAACGTTCAAGCTGTGCTTGATTGCCAGCGTTGTGCAGATGAGGACTCGCCATGTCGGTGTGTACCAGCACCGTGACGGCAAATCCGCCGTAAGACGAGCGCCCGAGTTCTTCGGCCAGTAGTGCGGTGGCCAAGGTATCCATTTCGCTGCCGCCGTATTGAGCGGCGTACCGAACACCCAGCAGACCGAGGCTACCCATCTCGCGCAGGATCTCGCGCGGCACCATGCCGGTGTCTTCCCAGGTATCGGCCTGCGGCAATACCCGTTCGGCGATAAAGCGGCGCAGGGTAGTGCGCAGCATCTCGTGTTCAGCAGTGAAATAAGGCCAGGTGGCGTTGTTGTGATCAGCGCTCATGAAAAACTCCGAAGCTTGCAAATCTTAAAAACCTGAGGCAGTGTCCGGGCGCATTCCCTCGCATGTCAATCAGCCCTTTCACCACCAGTATGATCAGCCGCCTCGACCGACACTCGCAGACCTTCACAGACAAGGCCGAGGCTTATGCAAGTTTGCTCGTGCAACTGCGTGAACGCTTAGCGTGGGCAATGGCCGGTGGCGGCGACAAGTTGCGTGCGCGCCATCTGGAACGGGGCAAGTTGCCGGTGCGTGATCGTATCGATCTACTGCTCGACGCCGGTAGCCCGTTTCTCGAATTGTCCGGCCTCGCGGCTTGGGGGTTATATGGCAACGAGGTGCCAGCAGCCGGCATCGTGACCGGCATCGGCCGGGTCAGTGGGGTGCCCTGTATGTTGATCGCCAACGATGCCACGGTGAAGGGCGGCAGCTTTTTTGCAGAAACCGTCCGCAAGCACGTGCGCGCCCAGGAAATCGCCTGGGAAAATCGCCTGCCTTGTCTGTACTTGGTTGATTGTGGAGGCGCATTTTTGCCCGAACAGGATCGGGTGTTCCCCGATTTTGGCCATTTTGGTACGACTTTTTTTCATCAATGTCGCATGAGCGCTGCGGGCCTGCCACAACTCTCGGCGGTGTTTGGTGGCTGCACCGCTGGTGGGGCTTATATTCCTGCGCTATCCGACGAATCGGTGATGGTCGAAGGTACCGGCCGTATTCATCTGGGCGGCCCGCCCATCGTCAAGGCTGCTATCGCTGAGGTGGTGGATGGCGAAACCCTCGGTGGTGCTGCCATGCATGCGCGGGTGTCCGGGGTAACGGATTATCTGGCCATGAACGAACATGCGGCCTTGGCCAAGCTGCGCGACATCGTTGCGCATTTAAATTGGCCGCGCACTAGCCATGCCAGCCGTCAGCCGGTACGTGCGCCCAAGTACGACGCCGCTGATATCGCTGGCATCGTTGGCACCGATCTCAAACAACCCTATGACGTGCGCGAAGTGTTAGCGCGTCTGGTGGACGATAGCGCGATGCAGGAATTCAAACCGGAGTACGGCGCAACCCTGGTATGCACCTTTGCCCATGTGCATGGGTATCCGGTTGGCATCCTGGCCAATAACGGCGTGCTGTTTTCTGAATCCTCGCTTAAGGGCGCGCATTTTATAGAGCTGTGTAATCAGCGGCGTACGCCGCTGTTGTTCCTGCAGAACATCACCGGTTTCATGGTGGGCACTGAAGCTGAGCGTGGTGGCATTGCCAAACATTCAGCAAAACTGGTTTATGCCATGGCCACCGCGCGGGTGCCGCGTTTCACTATCATGATCGGCGGCAGTTATGGCGCTGGTAACTACGGCATGAGTGGGCGTGGTTTTGCGCCACGGTTCCTGTTCGCCTGGCCTAACAGTCGTATAGCGACCATGAGCGCCGATGTTGCCAGCACAGTGCTGCTCGATCTGCGCCGCGCGTCTTTAAAAGCAGATGCCGATGACGCTGCGCTCGCGCAACTCGAAGCCCAGACTCGTGCGCAGTTCGACACCCAGAGTGATCCCTACTACGCCACCGCGCGCCTGTGGGACGATGGCCTTATCGAGCCGACCCAGACTCGCGATGTGCTCGGTATCTGTCTTGAACTGGCCGACGCCAGCACCCCGCGCTTTGAGGG
>JAYUQF010000486.1:0-8127 GCA_043756885.1 Pseudomonadota bacterium | reverse complement strand
GGCCGAAGTGAGACCCCGCCACCTATCCGCGAAGGGCATTTCGACTTCGAGTGCAGCGGGCCACGCGCGGAAGGCGGCCGCACTGAACGCGGCCGCCGGGTCCAAAGGTAGCGTCCCTATACTTCTGTCTGCTCTGCCATCTCGAGCGCGTCGTCTACTTCGATACCGAGGTACCTGACCGAACTAAGTCAAGGGGTCAGAGTACTTGATACCAGCGGTCAGATTGAAACCGCGCGATAATCAGGATCGAATACTCTGCCCCCTTGATCGCACCTTGAACTTGCGGCGCGAAGCGATCGAAGCGACCGTCGTTGCCGCACGCCAGCACAACCGCGAATTGGCGCCATTGCGCAAGCGAGCTATCACGGGACCTGCATGAGAAGAGGTGACACCGACACGGCCTGTGCTCCGACTCATTTCACCGCTGACCGTTGCAGCGCTAGCGCGGCCTTGGCGCGCAGCTTCGATATTATCGATCGGGTATTTATCCGGGTGCCGCGCTTACCTTAGTGAAGTTCGGCGTGTGCTATCGGGCGATTTGTTCGCGTCCCTTGGCGAGTCGCGCCCGCAACAGCGAAGTACGATCACATCGTCACCCTTGACCGCACCAGCGTCGCTCGTTACGTTCCTCGGCAGTATTCCGCTCCCGCCCCCTCCATCGCACCGCCAGGACGTGAAGCTATGTATCAGGCAGTTCAAATCGAAGCCGGCACGGGCCGCAAGATATTTCGCACGCGCGCAGCGAAGGCCAGCGAAAAAATTGCTGGCAAAGGTTACTCAATCGTCACTGATACCGCGTTGACGACACTACCTGAACCACCGCCAGGCGCCGTCTTCAACGCCGCAGAGCAAGCCAAGTATCGCGAGTTCAAAGAAGCGCGCCTGGGCGCCGCCAACTACATGGCCATGGAAGGCGAGTTTGCCAAATACCTTGACGACGTCTACTCCGAGCCACCCATCGCGCGCGAGGCGCTGGAAGATGAGTGTGAAATTCTAGTCGTTGGTGCGGGTTTCGGTGCGCTGCTGCTGTGGTACCGCTTGCGTGAAGCTGGCTTCACTGACGTGCGCTTTTGTGAGAAAGGTGGCGACGTCGGCGGCACCTGGTATTGGAATCGCTATCCGGGCATCGCTTGCGACGTGGAATCCTATAGCTACCTGCCGCTGCTGGAAGAGATGGGCTACGTGCCGACCATGAAATTCGCCTCGGGATTTGAGATCCTCGAGTACTCGCAGAACATGGCGGAGAAGTACGGTTTCTATGAGCGTTGTTTGTTTCACACCACGGTGGAACAGACCGTGTGGGACGAGCGCTGCGGCCGCTGGACGGTGAAGACCGATCGCGGCGATGCCATGCACGCGCGCTTTGTCGTACTCGCCAATGGCATCTTGACCACCCCCAAGCTGGCGCGCATCAGCGGCATGGAGAGCTTCCAGGGGGAGTCCTTTCACACCTCGCGCTGGAACTACAACATCGACCTGAGCGGCAAACGCGTGGGCATCATCGGCACCGGTGCGACCGCAGTCCAGGTCGTGCCCGAAATCGCCAAAGTGGTGAAAGCGCTCTATGTCTTCCAACGCACACCCTCCTCCATTGACGTGCGCGACCAACGCGCCACCACCGAGGATGAGATCAAGGCGTGGGCACAGGAGCCGGGCTGGGCTGTCGCACGCCGCGAGCGTCTGGCCTTGATCTCCGCAGGGCGCACCGCATTGAAAGCCAATGACGACTTCCTGTCTGGCAAGGTCGAGCACTTCAAGGCGCAAAAAAAGCATGACCAGCCGCTTGCGCCCGAGGAGTTGATCCAGCGTCAGCTCAATACAAATTTTCGCATCATGGAACAGATCCGGGCGCGGGTTGATGCCATCGTCAAAGATCCGAAAACCGCAGCGGCGCTCAAACCCTACTACCCCTACGGCTGCAAGCGCCCGACCTTCCATGACGAATATCTACCGACCTTCAACCTGCCCCACGTGCATCTGGTCGATACGGCGCCCTTGGGGGTCAGCAGCATCAATCAGCGTGGTGTGGTGCACGGCGGCGTTGAGTATCCACTCGACGTCCTCATTTACGCGACCGGCTTTCAGTGGATGGCAACGTCGACGTTTAACATGATCACCGGCCGCCACGGCCAGACCTTGCAGCAGAAGTGGCAGCAGCAGGGCACCAAGACCCTGCTCGGCATGCAGAGCAGCGGCTTCCCCAATCTCTTCATCATGTCCGGTCCGCAAGGTGGCGGTGGTCAGTTCAACTTCACGCGCGTCAGTGAGATGCATGCGAACTATGTGGTGTGGGTGCTCAAGACGGTAGCGGCGCGCGCTGCGCGAACGGTCGACATTAAAGAAGAAGCCGAGAACGAGTACGCACAGCATTGCCGAGAAATGGATATCGTTAGCCAACCGCTGCGTGATTGCATTTCTTACTACAACGGCGAGGGTGGCGCGGAACCGGGCAGCCTGGCCTACTACGGCGGTGGCGAGCGTTGGCACAAACGCCGCGTTGCAGCCCAAGAATCTCTTGGGCCCTACGTATTCGACTAGCTCACGAACCTCTGTGTAAGCCAAGTCCGAATAGCGAAGCTATGCGGCCGAAGATCCAGCAAGTACCGCTTATACATTGCAGGGGGTCACGTGAGGTTGGAAAAGATCTGGGCCAACAAGCCCGGCTGCGAACTGCCGGCGGTGCCGCAGTGGGGACAGTTGATCGACTTGCTGATGGTGGCGCATACGCTCGAATCTCAAAATCCTCAGAAAGCCGCGTCCTGAATTCGGCCTATCCTGGATTGCGCTTGTTTTGCCCCTATCGATCGAGCGTTGACACACGCGATCGCCACGGACTAGCTTCACATCGTCCTACTCGCGCCCGCTGCGTAACGGAACGATGGAACATGTCGCTGTTCATTCAACAGCGCGCCGACGCGGAGGCTGGGTCCATGGCCATTACGGGTATCGAGCGGATCTTCCACATCAACGTCGTATGCCGCGACCTCGAGCGGTCGTTGCGGTTCTACATCGATATTCTCGGCATGCATGTCGTCGACGGCCCGTTCAACGCCGAGGGCGCGGCGCTCGCCGGGATCGGGCACGGGGCGCAAAGCTGGGGCATCGCGCCCGATGCCGTGAAGATTCGCTTCGCCTTCCTGCGCTTCGGCGACGACGCTGCTGAAACCATCCTGGACCTGCTGGAGTTCGTCGAGCCGCGCTCCTACGGCGCGCCGCATCCGAACCTGCAGATGATCGGGATTGCGCGCATCGCGCTCAAGGTCAGCGATGTCCAGTCGACCTACGAGACAATGCTGGCCAAAGGCGTGAAGTTCATTTCACCGCCCGTGCCCATCACATTGGGCGACAACCTGCTGCACGGGATCGCCTACTGCTGCTTCTACGATCCCGACGGGACGATACTGGAACTGTACGGTCCGCACGCCGCGTCCGGCGCATCGTGACCGAACCTGAACTATGACGACGCTGCGCACTCGCGTTGCGCACCATTCCGCAAAGAGGAGCTACACATGGATATCCGCACAGTAACGTTCTACAGCGAAGGCGTGAAGCTGGAAGGCGATCTCTTCCTGCCGGACGGGATAAAACCCGGCGAGCGACGACCCGGCATCGTGCTTTGCCACGGGTTCTCGGGCATCCGCGCCGGCATCCTGCCCGACTACGCCAAGGCCTTCTGCGAGGCGGGCTTCGTCGCGCTCACATTCGACTACCGCGGCTTCGGCGGCAGCGAAGGCACGCGCTGGCGCCTTCTCCCGCTCGAGCAGATCGACGACATCCTCAACGCCATCACCTATATGGAAGGGGTGCCGGAAGTCGACGCGGATCGCATCGGACTGTGGGGCACCAGCTTCGGCGGGGGCCATGCGCCGTACACGGCGGCGATCGATCCGCGCGTTAAGGTCGTGGTGGCACAGGTGGGCTTCGGCGACGGCGAGCGCCTGATACTCGACTCGCGCGGTTATGCCGCCCGCGTCAAACTGCAGCGGGACCTCGCAGCCGATCGCCAGCGGCGCGTCCGCGAAGGCAAGGGCGGGACGCTCGATCCGATAGCCATCCTGAACGCGGCCCAGACCAAGGCCTTCCTCGAGCCGTTCCTGATTGAGAATCCGGCGATGAAATGCGATATCTCGCTCGAGACGATCGAGAAGACACTCGAATACAAACCGATAGACGTGGTCGATCGCATCGCGCCGCGGCCGCTTCTCTTGATCGGCGCACGCGACGACGACACCTGTCCGATTGAGGGCTACGAAAAGCTCTACGAGCGCGCCCGCGAGCCGAAGAAGTTCGTCGTGTTCCCGATCACGCACTACGAGATCTACGCCGGCGAGTGGCTGGAGAAGTCCTCGGGCCTCGCCTGCGACTGGTTCACGCGCTATCTCATGTAAGGGCGCCGGGCATGTAACGGCGTCGGGCCGGCGACGCGACACAAGTGGCAATCACCACCGGCGCGCGTGTGCGCAAACGGCAGGGCTGGTTACCGCCGTCCCGAAAAAATACTAGGGAGAACAGCAGTGACGGTCCGTGCATTCGACCATGTCGCGCTACCCGGCGGCGATCTCGCCGCGCTAGCCGCCTTCTATCGCGCACTGGGGTGCGAAGTGCGAGAAGACAACGATCACATCGTCGCGGTCCACTTCGGCACAAACAAGATCAACTTCCACCGGCCGAGCCTGTGGCAGAAGCCGTCGTTCACGCTGCGCGCAGCTGGCACCCTGCCCGGGTGTGGTGATCTCTGTTTCGTGTGGGGCGGGACGATCGTTGCAGCGATCGCCGCGATCCGTGCGGCCGGGGCGTCGATCGAAGAAGGGCCTATTGGCCGGGAAGGTGGTCGCAATATCGAAGGCACGAGTGTGTACACGCGCGATCCGGACGGCAACCTCGTGGAGCTGATGGTCTACCCTGCTTGAATATTCCGCTGTCCCTTCCACTCGACACGGTGAGGATCAAGACATGAGCGATTTCGAATTCGGCCTGCTCTACTCGTTTCGCAATCCGCCGCGCTGGCATGCGCCGTGGGCGCAAGTGTACGACCAGCACATTCAGCACATCGTTGAGATGGAGCAGGCCGGCTTCGACACCATTTCAGCGAGGATGGCTACCTGCCACAAATGGCGACGATGACTGCCGCGCTGGCCATGATCACAAAGAAGGTGACCATCGGCCAGGCGATCATCGAGCTGCCACTGCATCATCCTGTCGCGCTGGCAGAGCAGCTCGCTATCGCGGACATCCTGTCCCACGGTCGCGTGCGCGTGGGCGTGGGCCTCGGGCGCATGAACTACGACTGGCGCGATTCCTTCCGGCACGAAGGGATGGTGTTCGGCGCGTCGCTTGATGCCAAGGTGCGCGCGCGGATGTTCGAAGAGCAGATCAACATCCTGCGCAAGTGCTGGGCCGATGGCCCGTTCAAGCACCAAGGCGAGTTCTACGATTTCCCGGAGATCGACGTCACACCCAAACCCGTGCAGGCCGGCGGTCCCGAGCTCTGGTTCGGCGTCGGCGACCAGGCGCGCAAAGCCGTCGATCGCGCCGCGCGCATGGTCCAGGGCTGGACAGGCCTCCCAGGCGGACTCGACAACTATCTGAACAAGGTCCGCGAGCACGGGCGCATGAGCGAAGCGGGTAAGGCGGTGGTATTCATGCCGCAGCTTCCCGCCGATGATCCGGAAGCCATGAACGCCAAATACGGCGAGCATCTGGCTTACATTCCGAACTGGTACAACCCCGGTGGACAGCTGACGACACCGGCATGGGACGAGCCCAATGCCGAGCCGACCGTCGGCTGGTTCGCTGAGCCCCAGGTGATCGCGCGCCAGCTGGACCAAGTGCGCGCGCGGGGCGCGACCGGCGCGCTGTGGTTCGCACCGTTCGCGGGCGTCAGTGCATTGGAGGCGAGCCCGATTTTCGCCGACCTGATGACAAAGGTGAAACCGCTGATGGGCCGCATGGCGGCGCCGTGACCTGGCGCCGCCGGTTGTCGACGTGGCCGTGCCCATCAGCCGCCCATCGCGTGCGATGACATGCAAGGCAATGACATGCAGCGGCAACAGCACCGCGTTGCTCACCTGGCCCGAATGGATGGGCGGAAGGAGCGGGAGACCCGGGATCGACACTACGCTCACGGCCTTGACCGTGAGGCCGACGAAGACCGTGTAGAAGCATTGGAAGTGCCGCGAATCGAGACTGCCAAACTTCAGCCAGGTCGAGGGACTCAGCGGACGCGCTAGACTATCGGTTAGTTCGGTGTCGCAAGGACGCGATGCATGACGCCGTTGTTGGCCGGCAAGGACGCCAGCGCTGGGGCCGCGCGTGCGGGCGAATATGCGCGTCACCGGCCCGAGCAGACACTCCTGTATCAACTCGTAGAATAATACTACCCGGCGTTCGTAGCACACCTGGCGGCGCGTGAGCGGGCGTTGCCGGTGCATGTGCAGCGCGAGTTCGAAGACTATCTGAAGTGCGGCCGGCTGGAGCGCGGCTTGATTCCGGGCATCCTGCCCTCCACCCCTTCGGGGCCAGCCTTCGGCTGTTCAAATACGTTCCTGACGTATTTGTCTGCGCGTTCGCTGCGCGGACTGTCACGCCGAGCGACTCGTGGCGTTCAGCTGCAATCGACGCGGCTTTTACTCCGGGCATCCTGCCCTGCGCCCTGCGGGCCAGCCTGCGGCTGTTCAAAATCGCTCCGGGCGATTTTGTGCGCGAGCTGCGGTGCGCGCCGGATGGCCGAAGGGGCCGCATTATGGGTCGACGAAGTGCTACCCCGAGAACCCCTACGGCAATGGGTGCTCAGCGTTCCATTTGCATTGCGTTATCTATTCGCCACTCATCCCGCCGTGATGGGCCAGGTGCTGGGCATCGTCACTCGGGCCATTGCGAGTCATCTGATCAAAGCCGCCGGCTATCACCACGCCACAGCGCAGACTGGCGCGGTGACATTGATCCAACGCTTCGGGAGTGCGCTTAAAATTCATTTTCACGTTTTATTCCTCGACGGCGTATATGTGACGAGCGGCGAGCGCTTGCGCTTTCGGCCGGTACCGCCGCCAACCGTAGCGGCGCTTGAGAAGTTGGTTCGAGGGATCAGCGAGCGGGTCGGGCGCGTACTCGAACGCCAAGGGCTGCTGGTGCGGGATTTGGAGAATAGCTTTCTGATGTTGGAATCGGCTGACGTCTCGGACTTCGATGCTCTATTGGGGCATTCAATTACCTACCGCATTGCGCTCGGCCCCACCACGATCCGGAAGTACAAGCGCTGACCGGTATCAACAACGAAGAACTCGCGCTTTTCAAACGCCCCGCCGCCTACCAAGGCGAAGGCGGCCAGCTGAAACAGCCGCCGATGGATCCGGCAAAACCGCATCAGGCCTATCCTCCGGAGATGTACCAGGCTCTGCTCGAGATGACAGACGAGGAGGTGACAAAGCGTCTGAGCGTGCCCGCCGCCGACTTGATGCCGGCTTACGATAAAATTAACCGTCGTGACCAGCACGACGGACACTTACCGCTCTTTCAGTTTCGACGGGAACCACGCATGAAAACCATCCCCACCGAATTCATCGCACCATTGTTCAATCCCGCAACCTTTGCCCAACGCGGCAAGGTCGATGCATTGTTGGCGCAGGTACGTCGCGACTATCCACTGGCGCGTGCCGAAGTGCCCGGTTACGACCCGCACTGGATAGTCAGCCGTCATGCCGATATCCAGGCAGTGTCACGACAGAACGATTTATTTCACAACGCCGACCGCTCGGCGACGGTGATTCCGCAGATGGGTGAAGCCCTGGTGCAACAATTCACCGGTGGTGACTTCAATCTGTTCCGATCGCTGGTGCAGCTTGACGGCGAAGACCATAAACAACATCGCCGCGTGTTGTTTCAGGCGCTGGGATCACAAAGTGTCGCGCATCTCGCCGATGGTGTGCGCACTTCAGCGCGTGCGCAACTGCAAACCTTGCGCGACGCAGGCGGTGAGCTCGACTGGGCAAAAGCCGTCTCTGCGCCTTATCCACTGCAGGTGGTACTCGATATCATTGGTGTGCCACGCAAGGATCACTCACGCATGCTCGAACTCACCCAGTGGTTGTTCAGCTGGGCCGATCCCGATCTGTGCCGGCCCGGCACCGA
>JAYUQF010000485.1:0-3010 GCA_043756885.1 Pseudomonadota bacterium | reverse complement strand
TCACCCTGGTAGCGCATCGACGCATCGTAGATCGACATCTGCTCGCCGCTGGGCACGTGTTTGGTCACGCCGCCTTCAACACCGGGCACCATCAGGTTCTTCAAGCGGATATTAGCGAAGGTGCCACGCATCATGACTTCGTGATTGCCGCGGCGTGAGCCGTAGGAATTGAAGTCAACCGGCTGCACGCCGTTGGCGATAAGGTAACGCCCGGCAGGGCTGTCCTTCTTGATGTTGCCCGCCGGTGAGATGTGGTCGGTCGTGATCGAATCGCCCAGCTTGGCCAGCGCGCGGGCTTTGGCTAGCGGTTGGATGGCGCCAGGCGTGCGCGGCATATTCACAAAGTAGGGTGGGTTCTTGACGTAGGTTGAGCTGTCGTCCCAACGATAGCGGTTGGACTTTTCGACCTGAATGCCGGCCCAGCGCGCATCACCGGCATAAACGTTGGCGTAGCTGGCGCCGAACATTTTGGAATCGATAGTGCTCGCAACGGCGTCAGCAACTTCGGCGGTGCTCGGCCAGATGTCTTTTAAATAAACGTCTTTGCCGTCACGGCCCTTGCCCAGCGAATCCTTTTGCAGATCGATATTCATGGTGCCGGCTATGGCATAGGCCACCACCAGCGGCGGTGAGGCGAGGAAATTCATTTTCACTTCGGCGTGCACGCGACCTTCGAAGTTGCGATTGCCCGAAAGCACTGAACAAGCCACCAGATCACCCTGGCGGATTGCATCGCTCACTGGCACCGGCAGCGGACCGGAATTGCCGATGCAGGTGGTGCAACCGTAGCCAACGGTATTAAAGCCCAGCGCATCAAGATGGGGCGAGAGCCCCGCTTTGTCGAGGTAGGCCGACACCACCAGCGAGCCGGGTGCAAGGCTGGTTTTGACCCAGGGCTTGACCTTCAGGCCGAGCTCATTGGCCTTCTTGGCCAGGATACCCGCACCCACCATCACCGAAGGATTGGAGGTATTGGTACAGGAGGTAATCGCGGCGATCACCACCGCACCGTCTTTCACTTCAACATTCTGCCCACCGATTTGCACGGTGGCCGCACCGCCCGCCGCACGGGCGTCGGTGTCAATTTCGAGCTGCTTGAGATAAGCGGCTTTAACGGCCGTGAGATCGATACGGTCCTGGGGCCGTTTGGGCCCGGCCAATGCCGGCACCACGCCGCTCATATCGAGCTCCATAGTGTCGGAATAAACCGCTTCCGGTGTTGAAGCATCGCGCCACAAGCCCGTTTCTTTGGCGTAGGCCTCGACCAGCGCAACCTGTTCGGCGCTGCGGCCGGACAGTTTTAAGAAGGTCACCGTCTCGGCGTCGATGGGAAAAATTCCGCAGGTCGCGCCGTATTCGGGGGCCATATTAGCGAGCGTGGCACGATCGGCGAGCGGCAGTTGATCAAGGCCGGGGCCGAAAAATTCTACAAATTTACCGACTACACCTTTTTTGCGCAGCATCTCGGTCACGCGCAGTACGAGGTCAGTGGCCGTGGTGCCTTCTGGCAGTTTGCCCAGCAGCTTGAAGCCCACCGTTTGCGGGATCAGCATGGTCACCGGTTGGCCGAGCATGGCGGCCTCAGCTTCGATGCCACCCACACCCCAGCCCAGCACACCCAAGCCGTTAATCATGGTGGTATGGGAATCGGTACCGACGACGGTGTCCGGATAAGCCTGCAACACGCCGCCGTTTTCGCGGGCAAACACGGTGCGGGCGAGATATTCAAGATTAACCTGGTGCACGATGCCGGTGTCCGGCGGCACCACCACAAAATTCGAAAACGCTTCCTGGCCCCAGCGCAGGAAACCATAACGTTCCTGGTTGCGGTCGAATTCGATCTTGGCGTTTTCATCGGCCGAGGTTTTGGTGCCGAACACATCGACCTGCACCGAGTGATCGATGACCAGCTCGGCCGGCGACAGCGGATTGATCTTGTTCGGGTCACCCCCCAGCGCCGCCATCGCGTCGCGCATCGCGGCCAGATCGACCACTGCCGGCACGCCGGTGAAATCCTGCATTAATACTCGCGCCGGTGTGAAAGCGATCTCTTTTGTTGGGGTGGCCTTGGCGTCCCATTTGAGCAGAGCCTCGATATCGTCGCGCGTGACGTTCACGCCGTCTTCGGTGCGCAACAGGTTCTCGAGCAGTATTTTCTGCGCGAAGGGCAGTTTGGCGATTGGATATTGGCCGGCCAGGCGCGCGCAGCTATAGATCTCGTACTTCTTGTCACCAAGCTTGAGTTCCGTGCGGGCGTCAAAAGAGTTGTTCATGGTGTCTCCGTGCAGCTATGAGAGGGATCGGGTGCGCAAATCGAGCGCATTATTATCGGCAATTGCTCGCCACAGTTGTAGGTTTTGTGTGAGCTTTTTCGACGCTGGAAATGATGCCGCCACCCAGACAATCCTGGTCCTGGTAAAACACCACCGACTGGCCTGGAGTGATTGCACGCTGCGCGGCACTGAATTCGACCCGTACGTGCGCATCGGTGTGGGCCGCTATGGTGCAGCGCTGCGCCGGCTGGCGATAACGCGTTTTGGCGGTGCAGGTCAGGGGCAGAGCCGGTGGTTCACCTGCGACCCACGATAACTCGGTGGCAAACAAAGCCCGGCCGAAGAGCGCAGGATTATCGTGGCCTTGCACGACGGTGAGCACATTGTGTTGCAGATCTTTGGCCGCCACGAACCAGGGCCCTTCGGCGGCACCGCGTACACCGCCGATCCCTAAGCCCTCCCGCTGGCCGAGCGTGTAATAAACCGCGCCATGGTGCTGACCAATCACACGCCCGTCCGCGGTTTTTACCGGTCCGGGCTGGGCTGGTACGTAGTGCGCGAGGAATTCGCGGAAGGGCCGTTCGCCGATGAAACAGATGCCCGTTGAATCCTTCTTTTCATGGGTGCGCAGCCCCGCAGCACGCGCCAGTGCCCGCACTTCGTTTTTGGGCAGGTCACCCACTGGGAACAGGCTGTTTGCGAGTTGTTGCTGGCCCAGGGTATAGAGGAAATAACTT
>JAYUQF010000484.1:0-8142 GCA_043756885.1 Pseudomonadota bacterium | reverse complement strand
GGACCCTGGTCAAAATAATCTCTACATTCGGCTGATCCTGAGCGGCTGCCGCTGCGTTGCAATTTTTGGCAATAGCCCCGCTATTACCTGCAAATCGCAGCCCGGCCAGCAACCACTCAGGATCACCCTCGGTGTTGACGAGATAATCCTAACCAGGGTCCTAAGCGACCACTCCGACACGCTCCGTCAACGCCCTGCGTTGTCTATGGCGACAATGCGGCCCCCCCATCACTCGATGCCCGCAATCACCACACGGCGGTCATCGATTTCCCGTTGCAGGCGCCCCTCGCGATCGGCATCTTCAGTGCGCACACAACGGCCAAGAATATCAACCAATACATTGGCTCGTTGCGCCTCACGTTTCCACGCCATGAGATCGTCCGCACATTCGCGTTCCGAGCGTGTCACCATGGCCTCCAAGGCGTTGATGGTGCGTTCCAGTTGGCCGAGAAAAACACGGGTATCGCGGGCCGCGGCGCCGCTCATGGCCTGCCCGGGGTTCTGCAGCGCGCGGGCATATTCCTGACGATAGCGGCGAAATTCTTCGAGCTTTTGTTGATTGCCATCGTGTCGTCCGCGTGTTGCGGAGAGTTTCTGCGAGGCGACGGATTTCTGCACCTCGTTCAGACTCACGATGCGTTTCATGCGCTGGCTACGGTTCACTATTCATGACCTCATGCTGCCTCGGCGTCGATCACATCGCCGCCCGTGACCTGCGCCAGGGCCGTGACCGCGTCCGAAAAATTCACGGCGGCGCGCCGGTCCTGGCTCAGGAACTCAAGGATCCGCGGCCGCATTGTTACCGCGCTGTCGAGCTCAAGATTGGCGCCACGCTGATAAGCGCCGACGTTAAAAAGGTCGGCGTTCTGTTCGTAAAGGGAATAAAAATGTTTGAGCGCGCGGGCGTATTTGATCTGGCGCTCGCCTACCACCTGGGACATCACACGACTGATCGAACTTTCAATATCGATTGCCGGATACAGACCGCGTTCGGCCAGGCGTCGCGACAGCACAATATGACCATCGAGGATCGCGCGTGCCGAGTCGGCCACCGGATCATTGGGATCATCGGCTTCGGTCAAGACCGTATAAAACGCCGTGATTGAGCCATGGCCACCAACCCCCATGCCGGCGCGTTCCACCAGTTGTGGCAAGCGCGCAAATACCGACGGTGGGAAACCACGTGTTGCCGGCGGCTCGCCGATGGTCAGCGCGATCTCGCGATTAGCCTGTGCATAACGCGTCAGCGAATCCATCAGCAATAAAACGTGGCGACCGGTGTCGCGGAAGTATTCGGCGATGCTGGTTGCCATGGCGGCGCCGTGCATACGCATAAGCGGCGGGTTGTCCGCCGGTGTGGCCACCACTACGGCGCGTGCCATGCCGTCTTGACCCAGGATCTGCTCGATAAATTCTTTCACCTCACGACCGCGCTCACCGACCAGAGCAACCACGATCACATCGGCATCGGTAAATCGCGTCATCATGCCCAGCAATACCGACTTGCCAACCCCCGATGGTGCAAACAGTCCGATGCGCTGGCCACGGCCCACCGTCAGCAGGGCATTGATCGAGCGCACACCGACGTCGAGCGGTTCACTGATCACGGCACGTTGCAGCGGATTAATCATCTCGCCATATAGCGGCCGCCGCTCGCTGAGGTGCAGCGGCCCGCGACTATCCAGGGGCCGTCCGGAGCCATCAAGCACCCGTCCGAGCAAAGCTTCACCCACGGCCACATCACCGGCACCACCCAGCGGGATGACCCGCGCATTGGGTGATAAACCGCGCGGAATGCCAGTGGGCATGAGAAACAAACGTTCGCCGGAAAATCCCACCACCTCGGCATCCACATCAACCCCGCCCGGGTTGTAGATCCGGCAGCGGTCACCAATCGCGGCCTGACATCCGACTGCTTCGAGGGTCAGACCAACCATGCGCGACAGCTTGCCCTCGACCGCCACCGCCGGTGCTTGCTCAAGGCGCTCAAAGTAGGGTTGCAGATTGGCGCGCCAGCGGGCGTTGGCAGTAACGCTTGCAGAGGTCTGCGGGGCCGTGCTCATACGGGGCCTCGATCGCTTTCCCGCTCACCACCAAACATTTTTGAGGCGATGGCGGCGATACGCGATTCAACCGTGGCGTCGATACGCGAAGTTTCCGTTTCGACGATACAACCACCGCGGGCAATCAGCGGATCGGCTTCCATCCGCCAACTGAAACCATCGCTGTCGATAGCCAGCGCGGAACGCACCAGTTCCGCATCGTCCGGATTGAGAAACAAGGTTGTGCCACGACTCGCTATCGGCAACAACCGCATGGTTTCGCGCACCACGCCGATCACCTCACCCGGCGCGGTTTTTAACTCCCGCCGCACCAGGTGACGCGCGATCAGGAGTGCAAGCTCAGCCACTGAGGTCACCATCTCCTCGTCTAAGGTCGCAAGTGGATTAACGAGTTGTTCGATGACCGCATCGAGCGCCGCGCCGCGTGCCTGGATGTCCTGCGCCGCGCGTGCTTGGCCATCGGCATAACCTTCCTGGCTGCCGGTTTCAAAGCCCTCGTCGAAAGCTTGTTTGTGGATGCTTTCAAGCTCGCGCGCCGTCACTACACCCACACCATCGGCGCCATTGCGTACCAGGATCTGCTCGATATCCGGCAATTCGTAAGCGGTGACCAGGCCTGTGCCTGGACCAAAACCCAGATCATCCATCTTGGTAGCAGCTTCGGTTTCCTGGGCTTGTGCAGCGTGCATGGTTTGTTCGGGCCCTTACAACATCTGCTCGCCAGAACCGCCAAGGCTGATAGTGCCTTCATCAGCCAGGCGGCGGGCAATGCCGAGGATTTCTTTTTGTGCCACTTCCACTTCAGACAGTTTGACCGGGCCTTTGGATTCCAGATCGTCACGCAACATTTCGGCGGCGCGACTCGACATGTTCTTAAAAATTTTGTCCTTGATGGTTTCGTCGCAGCCCTTCATGGCCAACACCAGGTTCTCGGTCGAAACTTCGCGCAACAAGGCCTGGATGCCACGGTCGTCGATCTCGGCAATGTTTTCGAAGGTAAACATCAAGTCCTGGATCTTGGTCGCCAGATCAGCGTCGGCCTCATTCATCTTCTCACTGATCTTGGCCTCGATACTGCGATCAACGTAGTTCAGAATTTCGGCTGCACATTTGATGCCGCCCAGGGACGATTGCTGGCCACCAGCACCACCCCGCAACTGGTGCTCAAGCATTTCGTTCAATTCTTTCATCGCTGCGGGCTGTATGCCGTCCAGGGTTGCGATCCGCATCAACAGATCGGCCCGGGTATTTTCCGGCAACAAAGACAAAACCGTGGCCGAGGTATCGCTGTCCAAGTAGGCCAATACGATGGAAATGATCTGCGGATGTTCAAAACGCACCAATTCAACGATCGCGCGTGGATCCATCCACTTCAGCGATTCCAGGCCCTTGGTGTGACCACCAAGCAGGATACGGTCGATCATGCTGCCGGCTTTTTCTTCACCCAGCGCATTGGTCAGCACCGAGCGGATGTACTCTTCGTTACCAATGCCGATACCGGTGTGGGTACGCACCAACTCAATGAACTCGCCGACGGCGGTGCTGACATGGCTCGGCGTAACCGCGTTGAGGCCGGTCATGGCCACGCCAATTTTTTGCACTTCGCGCGGACCCAGGTATTTCATGATCTCGGCGGCCGGTCCTTCGCCTATCGACATCAGAAAAATGGCGGCCTTCTGCGCGCCATCAAGTGTGGATGCTGCTTCAGCCATTGGGTGTCTCGTTATAACTACTCACCGCCCACCCAACCCTTGATCACTTGCGCAGCAACACGCGGGTCGTTGGAAACAAATTGTTTGACACTGTCGATGTTGGGATCGATCTCCGACGATGCGAGCAGTGGATTGCCGTCTGCACGTTGATTGGTGAGTGCCATCTGTCCGTCCATGGCCACGGGGCCAGCCAATGCTGGCAGGCCGTTAGCGTCCAAAGCACCCGCTTCGATGCGCTCACCGCTGGCCGTCAGGGTCACCGGCTTGCTGATGAGCGACTTCACCGTCGGGCGAATCACGCCGAACAGTACAAACAGAGCAAACAAACCACCTGCCACTTGTTTTGCCACGTTCCACACCCAGGGCTGCTGCCAGATGGGTGGCTCGGGTAGTGCCTCCGGTAGTGGCGGCACTAAAAATTGGGCGCTGGTAATGCTCACCGAATCGCCGCGTGCGGCATCAAAACCGATGGCTTCCTTGACCAGATTGGTCATGCGCGTGATCTCAGCTTCGCTGAGCGTGGCGGGTGTCGCAGCGGCTGTCTCAGGCGCGGCAGCCGCTTCTCCATCCGCCGCGGGTTTCTTGTCTTTGGCCGCTGCCTCAGCGCCGACGGGCGCGACCGGGATGGGGGGTGCGCGCACCACCACCGCCACTGACAAGCGACGAATACTGCCGACGTGATTTTTTTCAACCACCACACGGTGATCGAGTTCGTAGTTTTTGGTGTTCTGCGAGCGCTTATTAACTGCTGCGGTAGCGCTCTTCTCCGCACCCGCCGCCCCTGGCGGCTGGCCTTCGGCATTCGCGGTCTGTTCGGGTGCATTAGCTGCAGCAGCAGGCTGGTTACTCAGTGCACCGGGTATGCCGCTGGCGGCGTCACCACTGCGTTCTTCTTCAGTACTGCTTTCGCTGCGCACGGATGGCGAGTCGGGATTAAAGCTTTCTTGCGAGCGTTGGCTCTCGGTGAAATCAAGATCGGCCGTGACTTGTGCGCGCACGCCGTCGGCACCAACCAAGGGTGTGAGAATGGCCTCAACACGATCGATATAGGACTGCTCAAGTGTGCGGGAATATTCGAAGCGCTTGGCCGAAACCGCCAGCGCGTCACCTGCCTCGGAGTTGTCCGTGAGCAGATTCCCGCGCTGATCAATGACCGTTACCTGACTGACCGGCATACCGGCCACCGACGCCGACACCATTTGTGCAATGGCGGCCACCTGGTGCCGCTCAAGTTGCCGACCGTTGTATAGGTCGACGATGACCGATGCGCTGGGGTCACGTTTGCTGCGCGCAAATGCCGACTGCTTGGGCAATGCGATATGTACCCGCGCTGAGCGCACGTTAGTGATGTGTGAGATAGAGCGGGACAACTCGCCTTCGATAGCGTGCTGGTAACGTGCTTGTTCGAGAAACTGGCTGGTGCCGAAGGGCTGTTCGTCGCTCATGCTTTCAAAACCACCACCGGCACCACCACGTGGCAGTCCGGCACCGGCGAGTTTCATACGCGCATCGGCGAGCTGCTCGGCAGCAACCAGCACCGTGCCACCACCGGGGTCCATGCGATAGGGGATTTTGTTGCTGTTGAGTGCTTCGATGACCTGATTCATATCGCGGTCTTGAAGATCGGCAAATAACACCGAGTATTCCGGCTGCCGCGCCCACAAGGCCACATACAAACCCAATGCTACCGCCGCCGCCAAACCGACGAGCACACCGGCCTGACGCAGCAACAACAGCAGCGATGCCTGGGCGTTGAATGTGGCGGCTTCAGCCATGGTCGTAACTCACCTCAACCTGCGCCTATAGCGGCATGTTCATAATGTCTTGGTAGGCCGATACCAGCTTGTTGCGGACCTGGGTCGCGGCTTGAAACGACAAACTGGCCTTCTGGATCGCCACCATGACCTGCGCGACATCAACACCTTGGGCGCCGCGTTCGAACTTATCGGACAACTGCGCGGCCTTGACCTGATTGTCGTTGACGAAGTTGATTGCGTTTTTCATCACATCGCCGAAGCTGACGTTGGACGTTGTGCTGGCCGCTGCGCCGGTGGGCATCTGCAGGCTGCGAGCCTGGGCAGACAGGGCGCGCATCTGCGCCAGTACGGCTTGGGCATCGATGGTATTGCTCATAGTGTGCTCCTGGTCGATGAGTCGCGTGGAACGTATCAGACGCCGGGCAGCGCCACGCCGGCGTCGCGCAGACGGGCAAGTTTGTAGCGCAAGGTACGCGGGCTGATACCGAGTTTTTGGGCGGCAAATTTGCGACTGCCACGCCCTTCTTCGAGCGCGGTCAGGATCAAACGGCGTTCGTGATCTTTGAGGTCACCACCCAAAGATTCCGAGCCATGGGCAAATTCGTCATCAACACTGCGTGCATCGTCCTCGTCATGCGCGCGGGCAAAGGGCGACAGCACACAAGCTGGCAATTCGACCGGACTAATTTCACGTGCGGTGGTCATCTGTTCAAAAACCAGATCCGCCTCCGTAATGCCGGCGCCCTGATGCAGAATCAGCGCCCGTTGCATGACGTTATCGAGTTCGCGGATGTTACCCGGCCAGTGGTATTGCGTAAGGCGCGCACTCGCGCCGGCGCTGATAGTCGGCACCGGCTGTTGCCCGCGGATTGCGGCACGCGTAAGCAATGCTTGCGCGAGTGGCACAATGTCACCACTGCGCTGGCGCAGCGGCGGAACGTGGATCGGCATGACGTTAAGTCGGTAATAGAGATCTTCGCGAAAACGCCCAGCTTCAACTTCGCGGCGCAGATCACGATTGGTGGTCGCCACGATACGCACGTCCAGATCGATCACCTTATTGGCACCCAGACGTTCAACCTGTCGCTCCTGCAGAACCCGCAAAAGTTTGGCTTGCAAGGCCAGCGGCATTTCAGAGATCTCATCTAACAGCAGGCTCGAATCCTGCGCCTGTTCAAATTTGCCTGGGCTGGCTTTGTAGGCGCCGGTGAAGGCGCCTTTTTCGTACCCGAATAACACCGCTTCGAGCATGTTGTCGGGGATCGCGGCGCAATTGATCGCGACCGGCGTCTGTGCCGCGCGCTGGGAGTGACGATGAATGGTGCGGAACACGATTTCTTTACCGACCCCCGATTCGCCGGTGATCATCACCGACGCGTCGGACTGCGCAACACGACAGGCGAGGTCGAACACGCGGCGACTGTTCGCATCAACAGCCACGACATCGTCCTGCAGCGGCAGCGGCGCGGCCGGCAACCAGTCATCGATACGCGCAACCAGTACCTCAGCTTCAAAGGGCTTGACCAGATAATCGGTTGCGCCGTCACGCAGCGCGCTGACCGCGCTTTGAATAGACTCATAGGCGGTCATCAATACCACCGGCAAATCGCGATAGCGGCTGCGGATCTCACGCAACAAGGTGTGGCCATCCATCGGTTCCATTTGAATGTCACTGATCACGAGGTCGAACTGTCCATGGGCGAGGGCCGCGAGTGCGGCACGGCCATCGGCGGCGCCCGTGGCCTCAAAACCGGCCAGAGCAGCGGTGTCGAGCAGCGCTTCGCGCAAAGCATGGTCGTCTTCAACGATCAGAATCGCAGTGGTGTGTTTGCGCATAGGGTCATCCTGCCTGACACGATGCGGCGGGCTCAAAAGCCATCACTGCATGGGTTTGTGGGGTTACTTGGGCATTGTTGTGGGTGGACGACTGCGCAATGAGCGGCAGCGTCATCAGGAAACAGGCACCGGTTTGGGCGCCCTCTACCAAGGTCAATTGGCCGGCGTGGGCAAGTGCCACGGCCCGCGCCACCGCCAGCCCCAGGCCGGTGCCATTGGCGCGGGTGGTAACAAAGGGTTCGAAGATCGCGGCCGCTTGCGCTTGAGAGATGCCGGGGCCGTCATCCTGAAAGGCCAGGCACAGTTGTCCATCGACGATGCCGGCCGTTACTGCGATATGGCCCTGACCACGACAAGCGTGACAGGCGTTATCGATCAGGTTCAATGACACGCTGGTCAGCGCCGCGAGGTTGGCATAAACACGCCCTTGACCACGCAAAGGCGCAAACTCAAGCGTAAAACCGCTGACATTGAAGGCTTCCCTTGCGGCACACTCCACCGCTGCCATCACATCACCAACCGCCACCGCTTCCACTGCCAACTGGCCACCGCGCGCGAACAGCAACATCTCCTCGACCAGGCGCTCGAGCTTGCGCAAGCTTTGCAGGCTGCGCTCGACTGCGCGCTCACGATCGACATCGCTGCGGCCACGGCGCACGTTGCCGACGTTCAACAGGGCTGCGGCCAAGGGTGTGCGGATCTGATGGGCCATGGCGGCGGCCATTTCGGTTTTGGCCGAGAGCCGTTTGTGGTGGGCCAACTGGTCCTGTAGTA
>JAYUQF010000483.1:0-23454 GCA_043756885.1 Pseudomonadota bacterium | reverse complement strand
GCAGCCCAAGCTGATCGGCGGCGCCGTGCGCTGATGACGATGAATTGTCTGCCTCCAACGTAACGAGCACATCATGGCGACACGACGCGGCAGCGCCGCTCACGACACCCTCACGGGCGGCAGCGCCGTCGATACCCTGCTCGGTCTGGCGGGCAATGATCGGCTGCGCGGCCTGGCGGGTAACGACCGTCTTAATGGCGGCCTGGGCAACGACATCCTGGACGGTGGCACCGGCAACGACACCCTGATCGGCGGCGCCGGCAACGACCGCCTCGAGGGTGGTAACGGCAATGACCGGCTCGACGGCGGTGACAACAACGACACCCTGCTCGGAGGTACGGGCAACGACACCTTGCTGGGTGGGGCCGGCAGCGACACGCTACTGGCCGGCACTGGCACCAATACCCTCAGCGGTGGTGACGGCAACGACAGCCTGCGTGGTGACACCGGCATTGATCGGTTGGATGGTGGCGCGGGCAACGACACCCTCTTCGGCGCCGCCGGTAACGACACGCTGGTCGGCGGCGCCGGCAACGATACGCTGTCCGGCGGTGCGGGTGACGACATCCTGCTGGCTGGCACCGGCACCAATACGCTCAGCGGCGGTGACGGTAACGACCGCTTGACGGGCGATCGTGGTAACGATGCCCTCGACGGTGGCAGCGGCACCGACATCCTCACCGGCGGGGGTGGTAACGATGTCCTGATCTACGACCGCAACGACACCCGTCAGGACGGCGGCAGCGGTACAGACACCCTCAAGCTCAGCGGCAGCGGTTTGACCCTGGGTGCGGCGCGCCTGGGTAACTTCAGGTCTTTTGAATCCATCGATTTGCGCGGTCTCGGCGCCAACAACATAGCGCTCGATGTGGCCATCGTTACACAGCTGTCTGACAGCGCTGCGTTACGCATCGTCGCTGATAGCGACGACAACCTGTATCTGAACGGTGGTTGGTCGCTGGGCACTACCGTCAACGACATCACCACCTATAGCCTCGATAGCAGTTCGCTGCAGATTGATTCCCGCGCCCATCTCATCGTCAACGGGGTTTTTGCGCTGTCCGCGCTCGACGGCCACAACGGCAGCCGTTTTGACGGGCCTTCAACGGCGGCCGGTGGCCGCGCGCTGGTAGGCCTTGCGATCATCGGCGACATCAACAATGACGGGCTCGACGACTTCGCCATCGGCACCCCGGGTGTCGGGGCCGGCGGTGTATATGTGTTGTTTGGCCGCAGCGGCGAATTTGATGCGACCGTAGCGCTTGAAAACCTGCCCGCTGGCAGCGGATTTCGCCTTGCAGGGGCCGACACAAATGACTTCGCCGGCGCCGCCATCAGCGGCGCTGGCGACATCAACGGTGATGGCGTCGCAGATTTTATTGTCGGTGCACCGGCGCGCGCGTTCGGCATTGGCACCAGCTATGTGATCTTTGGCCGCGACGACGGCGCTTTTGCCAGCAGCTTGGCGCTCGCCGACCTGGATGGCAGCAATGGTTTGCGCCTTGATGGTGTTGCCACTTTTGACCACATCGGTCGCGCCATAAGCGCCGCGGGTGACGTCAACGGCGACGGCTACAGTGATTATGTACTCGGCGCCAACGAGGCGCCCTCCTACGGCGTCGGCTTCGGCGCAAGTTATGTGGTGTTTGGTGACGACGAGGGTGTGCTGCCCAGTATTGATCTGGCTGCACTCGACGGTAATGAAGGCTTTCGCATCGAAGCTGCGGCCGATGGTGATAACGCCGGCAGCGCGGTCAGCGCGGGTGATATCAACGGTGATGGTTATAGTGATCTTCTCATTGGTGCACCCTACGCCGATGGCCTGGGTTTTGAACAAGCCGGCGTGGCCTACGTGGTGTTTGGCAGTGCCACGGCCGGTGGTGATGCCATCGACCTGGCCGCCTTAACGCCAGCCCAGGGTTTTCGCATCGACGGCCTCGGCAGCAACAACCAGCTTGGCGCAAGCTTAAGCGCAAGTGGCGACATTAATGGCGATGGCATCGCTGATATGGTGCTTAGCGCCAGCAATGTCGCGTCCGCGACACCGGCCGGTGGCTCGGTTTACGTGGTGTTTGGCTCGCGCAGCAGCTTCGGCGCCGCGTTTGATCTCGCTACTTTGAACGGTGACAACGGCTTTCGCATCGATAACGACGCAGTCGATGCACGTGTCCGTGTGGGTGCCGGCGGCGATGTGAACGGCGACGGTTTTGACGATGTCCTGATCCAGAACACCCCCAACCGCGACCAGCAAGGCGCGGCTTACGTGGTGTTTGGTGCGGCAGCGGGTTTTGCCGATCATTTTTCACTGACGGCGATCAATGGCTCTAACGGTTTGCGCTTTGATGGCGCTAATACGCTGGACACAAGTGATGCCGTCGGCATGTCGCTCAACGCTGCCGGCGATGTAAACGGCGATGGTTATGGGGACCTATTGCTCGGTGCGCCCTACGCCGACGCTACGGCCGTTAACAGCGGCTCCACTTATCTAATTTACGGTCGTGATTTCACCGGCAGTGCCGCCCAGGAAGGCGGCAGTGCTAACGACACGCTCACCGGCACCAGCGCTACCGAAAACCTCCTCGGCGGCCGCGGCAACGACAGCTTAACTGGCGGCGCCGGCATCGACGTCCTGCTGGGCGGTAGTGGTGATGACAGCCTCGAATACGACAGCCTCGATCGCCGCATTGATGGTGGCAGTGGCAACGACACCTTGCGCGTCAGCGCGGGCGGCGCCGAGCTGCGTGGTGGCATGCACGAGGTGCGCAATATCGAAGTCCTGGATCTGCGCGGTGGTGTTGGCAGCACTGTCAGTCTCGATATCAGTGGCCTGATAACACTGAGCGGCGCGCCCCATCATCTGCTGGTGCACGGCGACAGCGACGACCTGCTCAATCTAACCGGCGCCTGGCAAACCGCCGATGGTGCGAGCAATGGTTTTCTGCGCTTTGCGTCAGGCGCATTGCAGGTCGATGTCGCCACCGGCATGCAGGTGGTGAGCGCTGGTGTGCTGGCGCTCAATGCGCTCAATGGTGTAAACGGCTTTCGCTTGGATGGTGAGAGTCGTAATGATCGCGCTGGCGCCAGTGTCAGTGGTGGCGGTGATTTAAACGGTGATGGTTACGCCGACATTGTGATCGGTGCACCCAAAGCCAACGTGCCGGCGTCCGACTCTGGCGCGGCCTACGTCGTCTACGGCGGCACCGGCAGCGGTGCTGCGACCCGCGCGCTCGAACCTGTCACCAGCGGCGCAGCAGGGCTTGATGGCCACAACGGTTATCGCATTGACGGTATCCTGATTGATGACCGGGCGGGCAACAGTGTCGCGCTGCTGGGTGATGTTGATGGTGATGGTTTTGATGACCTGCTGATCGGAGCGCCGTTCAACGACAGTGTTGCCAACGATGCCGGCGCGGCATACCTGCTGTTCGGCGCGGCAACAGTGCCCAACACACTCGCCAATCTATCGATCAACAGTCTCGATGGTAACAACGGCCTGCGCCTGAGTGGTCAAGCCAGCGACGACCATAGTGGTTACGCAGTAAGCTCGGCGGGCGATTTTAATGGCGACGGTTTTGCGGATCTCGTCGTTGTGGCCAACTACGACAACACGCTGAGTGTCGACGATGCCGGTAGCGCCTATGTGGTCTTTGGCGCGAAAGACCGCCTTACCGCGCCTATCGCACTGGGGGACTTGGACGGCAGTAACGGTTTTCGCCTCGAAGGCGCCACTGCCCGCCAAGTGCAAAGTATTGGCCGCGCCGGTGACATCAACGGTGACGGCCTCGATGATCTGGTCATCGGCGGCCCCTATGCCAATGCCGAAATGGGTGTGAGCTTTGTGGTTTTTGGCGCCGCGAGTACACCACAATCGACGCTTGATCTCGGTGCCTTGAATGGCCTCAACGGTTTCAGTTTAGCTGGGCTCAGCGCTGGCGATCGCAGTGGTATCGCGGTGGCCGGTGCAGGCGATTTTAATGGTGATGGTTTTGCAGATTTTGTGATAGGCGCTGAATTCGCCGATCCGCACGGCATAAACTCCGGCTCAAGCTACCTGATATTTGGCGCCGAGAATTTCAGCGCGAGCATTGATCTCACCACGCTGAACGGCGCATCCGGTTTACGCATCGATGGCACAACGCCGGGTGACCGAAGCGGCAAGACGGTCGCGGCTGCCGGCGACGTCAATGGCGACGGTTATGGCGATCTGCTGATCGGTGCACCGGGTAGCGATACCAGCGGTGATAACGCGGGCTCAACCTATCTGTTGTTTGGCGCTGCGAGCGGCTTTGCCGCCACGCTCGATTTGTCATCACTCGACGGTTCCCGCGGTCTGCGTTTTGACGGACGCATAGTGAACACCGGCAGTGATGTCAGTGGTTCCGCTGTGAGCAGCGCCGGCGATCTCAATGGTGATGGTTACGACGATATCGTGATCGGCGCCGAAGGCACCCGCGGCCCGAGCGGCAGCGCCTATGTAGTTTTCGGCCGCGACTTCAGCGGCGCGGTGACACAACAGGGCGGCGCTGGCCACGACACTCTGCGTGGCAGCAGCCTTGCTGAGATCCTGATCGGCGGTCGTGGTGGTGACATTCTCGACGGTGTCAGTGGTGCCGACGTACTGCGCGGTGGCGCTGGCAACGATGTACTGGTGTGGTTTGATGGACTGCGCCAACTCGACGGCGGCAGCGGCGTTGATACCTTGCGCATTGATGGTGCAAGCGTAAACCTGGATTTCACTACGCTCGCTAATCACACCGTGAGCGGCATTGAGCGTATCGATCTGAGCGGCAGCGGCAATAATGCATTGACCGTTTCCTTCCGCGATGTGTTAACGATGGGCGAACACAGTAGCTTACGCATAGACGGCAATGGCGGCGATAGCGTGACGTCCGCTGCGCAGGGCTGGCGTGTCGACCCGGCAGGCGCAATCAGCATCGGCGGACAACAGTACGCGAGTTTTACCCACCTCGGTGCAACGCTGCTGGTCGACAGCGACATCACTGCAAACATCTCCTGATCCCAATTTGGCAGCTTCGACAAATCCGGACCTACGGGCGATGCGGGTAAGCGCTGTTCGCTAGTTCACACCGCGCGCGGCGTCCGCCCAGTATTTTGCACGGATCGCTTTTTTATCGGTTTTACCAACGGCCGTTTTTGGGATCGCATCCCATAGCTCAACGGACTTTGGCGCTTTCATGGCGCCGAGCTTGTTGCGACAGCGCGCCATGATCTGATCGATGCGCAAGGACTTTCCGGCTTTTAGGACCACGATAGCCTTGATCGATTCGCCCCATTTTTCGTCGGGCACACCAATCACAGCACACTCCAGTACTTCTGCCATCGCCAGGATCGGGGCTTCGACTTCCGTTGCAAACACATTGAAGCCGCCGGTGATGATCATGTCTTTTTTGCGATCGACGATGTAGAGATACCCATCCGTGTCAAGGTAGCCAATATCACCGGTGTGATGCCAACCAAACTTGCGTGCTTCGGTTGTGGCCTCGGGTTTTTCGAAATAACCGGATGTGACCAGGGGACCACGGCAACAGATCTCACCCCGTTCTCCAAGCGGCAGGGCGCGGCCGTCGTCGTCGAGGATCGTTACCAGGGTATTGGAAGTCACCTTGCCGCAGCTGTTCAATCGTTCGGGATGTTCACCGCGCGCGGCAGCCGCCACGACTTCCGGCGACAGCATCGACATCAGCATTGGCACCTCAGCCTGCCCATAACATTGACAAATCACCGGCCCGAAAACTTCCACACCGCGTTTGAATTTGTCTGGCGAGACTGGTGCCGCCGCGATCAGCATCTGGCGCAGACTCGAACAGTCGTAGTTTTTTACGCCGGGGTGTTCAAGCAACGCGTAGTAGGCCGTGGGTGGCAAAAATAGGTGGGTGACACGATGGCGCTGGATAGCCTCCAAAACGGCCAATGGGTCGAAGCCCGGCAAAATAACCGTGGTACCGCCCACGGCCGCGAAGATCACGATGATGGCACCGGCGGCATGGGTGATGGGTGCCACGGCGAGATGCACGATGTCTTGCTCACGACCGGCGACGTAATGTTTAAGGCCAAGCTCGATCATGGTCACAACCGATGCGTTGTCCATCTCCACGCCTTTGGATGGGCCGGTAGTACCACCGGTCGGCCAGCGCGAAAACGGCCCGGCCGGTGCACCAAAAGCATCGGACCAGTCGGGGATTTCGAAGCCGGTGCCGGCCGCACAAAAATCCTTCAACATCGGCGCGCCACAGTCGGCGCGGTCGAGGCAATACGCACCTTTTAGTTCCGGCATCGTCGCCATCGCCTGATGGGCGAGCTCGCTGATACTGGAATGGAAAAACAACCAACGGGTGCGGGTATAGGCCATGTATTCGCCATTGGCGCTGGCCGAGTTGCGCACATTGACCGGCACCCAGGCACCACCGGCGCGCATTGAAGCAAACACACACAGCATGGCGGTCGGGTCGTTGGGGGAATAAACCGCAATCGAATCACCGAGCTCAAAACCTGCCGCATATAAACCGCGGGCTATGTCGTCTACCAAAGTGCTCGCGGCGGCAAACGTGTAGGTTTGGCCGTTGCCGATAAGAAAAGGGCGCTGTGGATCGAGCGCCGCACCGCGCAGAAAATAATCGATGGGTCGCATAGTGTGCTGTGCCTGCTTTCCACGCGGGATTGCGCAGCATCATGCCTAGCGGTGCTGGCGCTTTCAATCGTGGCTGCAGGCCGAACGTTACACTCGATCCTCTTTGTCGAGTTGACCAACCCGGCGAGGTGTGGCTGCGTAGGCAGCGCTGAGCAGCAGGCTCACGACTATCCACAGCAGCTCACGCGCGCGGCGCACCAGTGCCGTTGCGATCCCCACGGACTGCGCGCCACTCAGCCAGTTAATCATGACCAGAATGGCGGCCTCCTGGGTGCCCAGCGCGGCGGGAATGAAAAAGCTTGCCGCGCGCACGCTCTGTACAAAAGCTTCCATGATCCAGACATCGGCAAAGCTTAAATGGGTGCCGAGCGCGTGCAGGATCACCCACGCCTCCAGCGTGCCCAGCACCCACGCCATCCAAGCCGCGGCTATTGATACAACAAGTGCATAGCGGTGTTCACGGTAATAGGCCGTCAACTGTCGATCGATGTCCTCGACCGTGGCGATAGCGCTGACCAGGCGTGCACCCCAGCGTGTTGCACCCAGCGCGCGTGCCAAGCGCGTGGAGAGCATAAAATACTGGGCGAGAAAAATAGCGGCCGTACCCGCCACCACGATCAAGAAAGTCGCCAGCGCGAGGGTCTGCTGGCCGCTATCGAGGTCGGGGCGACGCCACACCAGGGTCAGGCCGATAGCAACAAACACGATGAGCGCAAACATAGTGCTCGTACGTGCAATCACGATGGCCGTGCCGGTGTCGCGCCAGGACACGCCGTAACGACGCTTCATGAGCCAGGCTTTGATTGGTTCACCGCCCAGTGCGGCAGTGGGTGTCACGTTGTTATAGGCGTCGCCGATCATGCGCACCAGCCACAGGCGGCCAAACCAGCGCAATTCGCGTGGCACTTGCGGCAATGCTGCCTGCCAGTTGATGACGTCCGCGGCGAAATAGACCAGAAATAGGAGGCAGATTTGCCCGAAGGTTGTCCAGCCGACCGCCTCAATATGGCTGCGCAGCTGGGCCACATCCGACTTGCGCAAGACAAAAGCCAGCAGCACCAAGCCGACCACGGGAAACAACAGGGAAATGATACGCACGGGGTAAAAACCGCTGGATGACCTGACAATCAGCGCGCAGCTTAGCCGAATTCGGGTCTCACGCCCCAGCGTGTTTTTGCGGGGCGCGGTGACTAGAGCCTAAGGACCTGTCACAAGGCGCCGTGTTCGGCTAGGCTCGTGGTCAAAGCAAGGGAGAGTCGTTATGAGCATCGCAGAGAACAAAGCGCTGGTCAGCAAATTCTGGCAAGCATTTTCCAACGGCAAATTCGACGAGGTGCTCAGCATGCTTGCCGACGACGCCACCTGGTGGGTAGCCGGCACGACCCTGCTTTCCAAGACCTACAGCAAATCTGAATTTGCCACTCTGCTCGGTCAAGTGTCATCGATGGCACCGAAAGGCCTGAGTGTGACACCCACCGCTTGGTGTGCCGAAGGTGAGCGGGTGTCGATTGAAGCAGTGTCCTACGGCGAATTTACCAACGGCCGTATCTACAAAAACGAATACCACTTCATGATGGTCATTCGCGGTGGAAAATTTGTATCGGTACGGGAATACCTCGATACCGAACACGTCACTGCCACCTTCGCGCCCTGAGACCCGGCCGCGAGCGGCATTCAGGGGTTAGTGTGAACGCTGGGCTGGCGCTGCAAGCACTGGTCGAAGGCTTTCTTGCCAAGCTCACCAGCGCCGGCCACGGGCAGCACGCGCAAATTATCGAGACCCATATCTCGCTGGTGCTGCTGGCTGGCGAGTTTGCCTATAAGTTCAAAAAGCCCGTCGATTTCGGTTTTGTCGATTTCAGCACACTGGCCAAACGCCAGTATTTCTGCGCGCGCGAAGTGGCCTTGAATCGACGCTTTGCACCGCACATTTATCTGGATGTCGAAACCGTCGAAGTGGCGGGCAGTCAGGAAAGTGCGGTGCGCATGCGGCGCTTTCCACTCGATGCAACTTTGGACGCACTGTTGACGCGCGCTGCGCTCGGCGCACAAACGCTGTGCACCTTTGCCCACCAGCTGGCGCACTTACACACCACGGCCGAGCCAGCCGCCAGCACCAGCGCGTTTGGCAGCGCGGCCTTGGTGCGCGCACAAATTGAAGCTTGTTGTGAGGCACCGCTGGCAACGCTGGTGTCACCACCACTGCTCAGTGTACTCACACGTCGCCTCGACCAAGCCATGCCGCTTTTTGCGGCGCGACGCGCTGCCGGCTTCGTGCGTGACTGCCACGGTGATTTACACGCTGCCAACGTGGTCGCTATTAATGGCGAACTGCAGGCCTTCGACTGCCTCGAGTTCAACGACGAACTGCGCATTATCGACACCCTTTCCGACGCAGCTTTTTTGCTCATGGATCTTGATCACCATGGCGCAGCCGGTCTTGGTCATCTGTTCCTGAACAGCTACATTGAAAGCCGCGACGATTATCAGGGCCTGGTCTTATTGCCTTTGTATTGTGCCTATCGAGCGCTGGTGCGGGCCAAGGTAGCACTGCTGCGTGGCGCACAGCCGGGTGCCACGACTGAACTGGAACGTGTGCAGGCTGTCCGCCACATCGACCTTGCACAGCGCTATCTGCAACCGGCAGGTCAACCCGGTCTGGTTTTGACCTATGGCCTGTCCGGTAGCGGCAAGACTCATCACGCGCGCTGGCTGGCAGCGCAGAGCGGCTTCATACATTTGCGTTCAGATATCGAGCGTCGCCGCTTGGCTGGTCTTGCTCTGGATGAAGCGAGCGACAGCGAGCTCGCGCGTGGCATTTATAGCGCGCCGATGACCCGCGCGACCTACGCTCGTTTAGCATCCTTGAGCGATGCGGTGCTGGCGGCGGGTTATAGCGTGGTGGTTGATGCAAGCTTCCTCGACGCTGATGAACGGGCGCCATTTGTCGCGCTCGCGCGCGCGCGCGGCGCGCAGTTTCATATTCTAGTGTGCGAGGCGCCAACGGATGAGTTGCGACGACGGATCAGCGCGCGGGCAGCGCGCGGTGATGATGCTTCGGAAGCGACGCTGGAGGTGCTGGCGCAACAACAGCGCCAGCTTGTACCGCTCAGCGCCGACGAATGCGAAGTTGCGGTACGCGCTGAACGCCTGGGTGATGATCCCGGTTTGTTGACCGCACTCGGGCGACCGCGCGCCCATTGATGGGCACCGGCTCAGTCGCCGATATGCACGTAACCACGCTTGACGGCATGTTCCAGCGCGGCGAAGCCGTCCAGTGCCTCACTATAGGCCTGGCGTAAACGCTGCAGTTCCAAGGCCGCTTCGGTGGTGATGCATTCGCTGTGACAGTTTTTGCCAAGCTCAAGTACGTGATGAAGATAACGAGCCCGCAGGCAGGCCACCATTTTCACCACATTGATAAAGGCGGTTGTATCTATGTCGCCGGTCACGGCACCAATCTGCGTGCGATTGATGGCCGTGATCGACTGTTCGAGTTCGTGTCGCAGTCGGCGGTGGTCGATTTCTTCGTCGGTGTTCAGCATGGTCGCGTCTCCTGGCGAGGTGGGACGCCACAGACCTGCGGTCAGCGAACATCCGGAGACTTGTAGCGGCCCAGCAACCTGGATCTTCAGGAGGTCCGGCAAATTCGGACATTCGTGCCAGAGCGCACTTAGAAATAACGCTGGTCCAGGGGCGGCGGCGAGTACTGGTAAAACCAGCTCTCGCTCAGGGGCACGCCGTCGAACGCAAGATAGAGCTTGATGTTGACCGGCTCAGTGGAATCATCGGGCCGCAGATCAAAAATTGCGCGATAGCCTTTTATCGCTTCAAGCGGACGACAGGAGGTGGTCTGCGTGTTACCGCGCGATACTTCCAGTTTGAGATCGACCCGCGCGTTGTCAGCCAGCAGCGGTAACTTGCCACCGGCAAAATCAACAGCGAAGCGCCAGGAAAAATATTCGCGCTTGTTGCCCACCACCCCGCCGATGCCGGTGCGAGTCGCGACCACCGTTGCCAGCCCCGGCTCCACCGGCGCCCGGTGCCCCCAGAACAAACGGTAAGCAAAGAGCACTTCATCGCCCGCCTGGGGCGTCTGCTGCGGATGCCAGAAGGCCACGATATTGTCGGACGTTTCATCGGCGGTAGGCAGTTCGACCAGCACCACACCACCCGCGCCCCAATCGCCCTTCGGCTCTACCCACACCCCAGGCCGCCGCTCGTAGAACACGCCGTCGTCCTGGTAGTGATCAAAATTGCGATCCCGTTGCAGCAAGCCAAAACCGCGTGGCGATTTATCGGCATAGTAGTTGTAACGCAGGTGGCGCGGGTTCTCGAGCGGACGCCAGATCCATTCCCCACCGCCAGTCCAGATCGCAAGCCCATCGGAATCGTGGATTTCGGGTCGGATGTCGTTGGCCAAGCGCCGGTCGTTTTCGCCGGTCTGATACATGCTGGTGAGCGGCGCGATGCCCAGGCGTTCGATGGCGGCCCGCGGATAGATGGCCGCATCCACGTCCATCACCATCTGCTCGCCCGGGACCAATTCAATTCGATAGGCGCCAGTACAGCGCGGTGAATCGAGCAACGCATAGATCACCAGGCGATTGCCACCCACGGCCGGGCGTTCCAACCAGAAATGCGTGAAGTCAGGAAACTCTTCCGGATGTTCGACACCCGTATCGATGGCCAAACCGCGCACCGACATACCGTATTGTTTTTGTGCGCCCACCGCCCGGAAATAACTGGCGCCAAGAAAGGCCGCAACGTCGATCTCAAGATTGGTCTGGTCGATGACACGAAAACCCGCATAACCAATATCGGCACTGAATTGTGTGCCGTTTATGCCGCTTTTGCTGAAGTCAAAAGCCGCTGGATCGTAGTTGATAGGGGTCGCGGTGCCTTCGTGCAGTTCGAACAGGTGCACGGGTCGTTTAAAAATGAAACCGGGATGAAAAAAGCGCAGTTCGAGGCCGCGCTTTTCACCATGCCACAACGAATGGTCTGGCCGGTAACGGATGCGTTGATAATGGGAATAATCGAGGTCCAGCAGAGCCTGCGGTAATTCGCCATCGTGGGCGTCGTAGGCTTGGGCGGCCAGATTGCGAGCCTGGCCCTTCAGCCAGGCGTAGTCGAATGCTTTGGCCGGCGCTGCGGGCAGACGCAGCGAGGCGGCAAAAGGGCTGCGCCAAAAAGCGCCGAGGGCCAGCAGTTGTAGTAAAAAACGGCGATGCATGTGCGCAGTAGCGGCCAGCGCGAGCCGGCCCGGCTTTCCATGTTGGGCAGGGGGCAAGACTACGGCATAGCGGCGGGCAGTAACACCCCGCAGGGTGAAACGGCATTGCCTGAGGGTGCAGCAGCCGCAGCGGTTTGTTTACCCGACGGCTATTGGTATAACCCTGGCCTGCGGTGTGCGCCGGGTGCGGCGACTATAGGCAGCTAACAGCGCGTCCGTGTACTCGATCATTGAAACAATGTCAGAGGATCTCAGTTCATGAATGACGCCAGCATTCGCCAGCGCGCGGCCGAATTAATCAACAGTCATGAGTTGCGCCAACCCTTCACGCCCTTCAGCGCTGGAGCTACCCTGCCCTCCCTTGCCGTCGCCTACGCTGTGCAACGGCGTTATGTGGCGACACTTGCTGAGCAGTTACAAACGAACATTGCTGGTTACAAAATCGGCCTGACCTCACCGCGCATGCAGGCGATGTGCGGCATAAACAGCCCGATTGCCGGTCGGGTACTCGCTAACCGCCTGCGCGGCGACGGGGTGGTGCTGGGCTGTGCGGACTATGGCCGGCTCGGCATTGAGTTTGAGATCGGCGTGCGTATTGCTCGTGATCTGCCGGCCAGTGCCGCACCTTACACGACTGCCGAGATCGCCGCCGCCGTTGGCGCGATCGCACCCGCAGTCGAGATCATTGACGACCGTCACGCCCAATACCAAGGTCTCGACATGGCTTCCTTGATTGCTGACAACGCCTGGAATGCCGGCGTTATCCTCGGTAGTTGGGTTACAACCTGGCCCGCGCTGGCCGATGTGGCGGGTGTGGTTTTCCACAACGGCACCGAGCTCGACCGCGGCCACGGTCGTGATGTGCTTGGTCATCCCTTCCATGCGCTGACCTGGCTGGCCAATCACCTCGCCGAAAGTGGCGAAGGCCTGCGCGCCGGCGATGTGGTTGCCACCGGCAGCATCGTTCCAACACGCTTTCCCGCCGGACCACAGGCTTACCGGTATACATTACAAGGGCTCGGTGAGCTCAGCTTTTCAATCGTCGACTGAATCGTCCGTGGCCGACCTGACAAGCCCACACGAGGCCGCGGCGCTGGCCAATCGCCTGCGAAAAAACGCCCGTCATCTGGCGCGCTGGGCACGGCGCGAAGACCTCACCGCTTATCGCCTCTACGACCGCGATATTCCGGAATTCCCCTACGCCATCGACTGTTACGGTCAATGGCTGCACGTGCAGCTATTCGAAGGCAAACGCCCACTCACTGAAACCCATATCAGCAACCACCTCAGTGCGATCGGTTGTGCACTGGACGTGCCCGGCGAACACATTGCGCTCAAAGTCAGGCAACGTCAGCGCGGTAGCTCGCAATATGAAAAGCTGGCCGCAGATGGCCCCTCGTTCACTGTGCGCGAACGCGGTTTGAAGTTCGAGGTTAATCTGCTGCGCTATCTCGACAGTGGTTTATTCCTCGACCACCGTGAAACACGCCGCCTGTTCGGCGCGCAAGCGGCGGGTAAGCGTGTATTAAATTTGTTTGCTTACACCGGCAGCTTCACGGTGTACGCCGCTGCGGGTGGCGCTGCGGCCACCGTCACGGTTGATATGTCCCATACCTATCAGGCCTGGACAGCGCGCAATCTCAAGCTCAACAACATCCCTGACAGCAGCGCCCATCGGCTAGTCACCCAGGACGTCATGACCTGGCTAGCCACGGCAAACTATGGGCGCGAACGTTTTGACCTGATCGTGCTCGACCCGCCCAGCTTCTCCAATTCGAAACGCATGCACAACAGCTTCGACATACAGCGTGATCAGGCGTCATTGCTGGCGTCTACGCTGGGTCTGCTGGCGCCGGGTGGCGCCTTGTACTTTTCGACCAACCGTCAAGGTTTTACGCTCGATGGCGAGAGCGCCGTTATGGCGCACTTTGAGGATATCAGCGCACAAACGGTGCCGGAAGATTTTAAACGCAGGCCACCTCACCGTTGTTGGCGGGTGACCCGCGCTTGACTAGCGGCCGAGCGCTTAGGCGCCGCAGGTAGGCACACTCAAAGTCTGGCCTTCGCGCAGTGCATAGCGTGGCGCCGAGAGCCGATTCACACTGGCAAAGCCCTTGAGGTTCTGACATCCATGTCTTCGCGCGATGGTGATCAAGGTCTCGCCCTTGGCAACTTTGTGGGTGCGCTTGACAACCGCTGCTGCTTTGGTCGGCGCTGCTGCGCGCGCGCTGGCCGGCGCGCTAACCCGGTTGGCGACCATGGTACGTACGCCGATACGGGTCGTTATGCCCGGGATTTTCGCATCCTGCATCGCCTGCACTCGCGCCACCATCTCCGGCGCGGTGCAGCGCCGCTGAAAAGCCGCAGCGGCGCTCGCCGGCGCTTCCAGGTGCGTACCGGTCGCCAAGCGCGTATTCGCCTCCCAGCGTGGATTGAGATTACGCAGGGTACGAAACCAGCCGCGCTCATTGCCGTCTTGACCCAGGCAGATACTCAGTTCGTTGAGGGACATCGCAGTGGCGAGCACAATCTCACCCGGCCGCGGGTCGACCTGCGCAAAACGCAGCCCGTAGTCCTGCGGGTGCAAAAATAACCACGCGGCAGCCAGCACCATCGGCACGTACTCACGGGTCTCGGGCGACAGCGCCTGGAATACACGCGGGTCCCAGAAGTGTTTTGCACCGCCCTGGGACAGCTGGGCCATGCGCGATTCGCCGCCGTTGTAAGCGCCCAGCACCAGTTCGAGATCATTGTTCAAACGCTTGAACTGATCGTTCAGATAAGCAGCATTTGCCGCAGTTGATGCGGTCGGGTCAAAGCGCTGATCAAAACCATTGTCTATGCCCAGACCATAACGCTGGCCGGTGGCGGGCATGAACTGCAGAAGACCAGAAGCCCCGCTGGTTGATACCGCATGGACCTTGCCACCCGACTCTTTGGCCATGATGCCAAACAGCAGCGCTTCGGGCAGACCATTTTTGGCATAGGTCGGCCACATCTTGTAGCGCAAATACTGATAGTTTTCGTGGGTGTCGAGCAGCTGTGGCCGCATCCAGGTCAGCCATTCACGCAGTGCCGCGCGCAGAGGCTCGTTGACTTCGATCAATTCGCGCAGTTCGCGACCGTTGAGCAGGTTCACACTGCGCTCACTGGCGGGCACGTCGGCTAATAACGGTGAGCGCTCGCTGTTATCGTTCACACGGCTCTGAGGCGCATCGCTGGCAACTACCCCACCCAGCAGGGCGCGGGCCTGGCTTGCCAACAGCTCATCCTGGGCCTTGGCCACGCGTTCAACCGCACAGCCCGGCATAACACCACAACGCTCGATAGCTGCCCTCAAACGCGAACGCGCCTGCGCCAATCCTTGTGCAGCAGCACTGACCTCACCTTTGTGCAGCGTCTGCAGCGCCGCTTCACCCTGTTCGCGCGCCGCGTCGGCATCGTCATAAAGCGCCTGCATGAGAGCCGCGCTGGCGGGGGTTACCTCGTTACTGCGATGAGCGAAAGCGTTAGTGACAGAGCGCGGACTTGACTGATTGCAAGCCGTTAACAGGCTCAGCACAAATACGCACGCAGCGCGGATCGGAAAAGTCATGCATAACCTCCACAGAAACTGGCGCAAAGGTAACGGCAGCAGCCCATCACTGCAACTTCTGCCGCACCTTCAACAACTCGCGCGCGCTTTAGGCGACCTGCTCGTACGCATCAAACTTCGGTGTCGCCATTTCTTCTGCAAAACGCCCATAGCTCCACGGCCAGCTTGCCGGCACCCCAAATTTATCGAGATACCAGCTTTTGCAGCCCGTTGACCAGATGGCGCCTTTGGCGGCGGCTATCCGCGCTTCGTCAAACGCTTGGGTGGCGGCGCTACTGGCGCTGATCTCACGGCACTCACCATTGCGCAACTTATCCAACAGCTGCATGACATAACCCAGTTGCATTTCGGCAATCTGAATCAACGAAAAATTTCCTACCGGGCCATTGGGGCCATTCAACAGGAACATATTCGGGAAAGCGGGCACTGACAAAGACAAATAAGCAAACGGCCGGTCGGCCCATACGTCGTCAAGATTGATACCGTCGCGCCCGGTCACCAGGGTCGGCCGAATGAAGCGGTCAGCACGAAAGCCGGTGGCCATCACCAGCACGTCGAGTTCGTGCAGACGGCCATCGCTGGTGCGAATACCCGCAGCTTCAACGCGCTCAATGCCTGCCGTGACAAGTTCGGCATTGGGGTGTTGGATCGCCTGATAAAAATCCGATGAGAAGATCAGTCGCTTGCAGGCCGCACGGTAATTTGGCCGCAGTTTTTCGCGCAGCACCGGATCCACAACACTGTTGACCAGATTATCCAGGCAGGCTTTTTCGATGGTGGCCATCTCCGGTGAATCAGCATCGATCACGGCCTTGGAAACAAAATCGGTCATCACACGATTCATTTCGGCGCGCAGTGCGAGGATGCGGCTCGGGTCGGCGGCAAACTCGGCGCGCTGCTGTGGGCTGTAGGCCGGATTTTCGATTGGCATCACCCACTGTGCGGTGCGCTGATACAACTCGAACTTGGCGACCTTGTCCGCCAGCGCCGAGGTGATCTGAATTGCTGTTGAGCCGGTGCCGATCACACCTACACGTTTGCCCGCCAGGGGCACGTCGTGTAACCAGCGTGCGCTGTGGAAACAGGCGCCCTTGAAATCTTCGAGACCGGCGATATCGGGCAGATTTGGATAGTGCAATACGCCGGTCGCGGCGATCACAACATCCGCCACATCCTGCTCGCCATGCGCCGTGGTGATCCGCCAACGGCCTTTGCCAAAGTTACAGCTGGTAATTTCGGTATTGAACTTGATCGCGTCCGTGATCTGGTACTTGTGCGCCACAGCTTCGAAATAAGCCTGAATCTCCGCCCCTGGCGCAAAAACATGGCTCCACTGCGGGTTGGGTTCGAAGGTATAGGTATACAGATGGGCGGGCACATCACAGGCGATGCCGGGATAGGTATTCTCACGCCAGGTGCCACCCAGCCGCGCAGCTTTTTCATAGATGACAAAATTGTGGTGGCCGGCTTCGCGCAACTTGATACCGGCCAAGATGCCGGCCATGCCGGCACCGATTACCACAACGCGCAAATCGCGCCCCTTGTCTGCGGACATTGAAGCTCTCCTAAGATACAAATTCGGTGATCACGCGCGAGCGGGTGACATGTCAATCGGTGGGCAATGTGTCAGTTGCTGGCAGCTTCCAGTGTGATCCCGGTCAGGTCCTGGTCACGAACTAAGGAACCGCCCACCGTGGCAGGATGCCGATTAAGATACAGGAGGACAAGACTTGCGGGGGAGCCCATGCACAGTCAGCGCTTGCCGCTCGCGGATCTGCCGCGATGAGCGTCATACGCCAGGCCGAAGACGTCCTCACCAACGCCGGCGTTTGCATGCCGCGTCTGCTCTATGGCACGGCCTGGAAAGGTGAACGCACTGCGGCGCTGGTCGCGGACGCAGTGCGAGCCGGCTTTCGTGGCATCGATACTGCCGCGCAGCCCAAACATTACGACGAAGCGGGGGTAGGCGCAGGCCTTACCACCAGCGGGCTGCCACCACGGGCAGCGCTCTATCTGCAAACCAAATTCACACCGCCAGCGAGCCAGGATCGCGAGCGCCTGCCCTATTGCCTGACCGCGCCCTTGGCGAGCCAGATAGAACAATCGGTAACCAGCTCGCGTCACAATCTGCGCACCACTTACCTCGACGCCTTAGTGCTGCATTCACCGCTCGAGAGTCGCGCCCGCACCCTGCTCGCGTGGCGGGCGATGGAGCAACTGGTAACAAGCGGCGCGGTGCGCCAACTTGGCATCAGTAATTGTTATGCGCTGGCGGAGTTTGATGCGCTGTATCGTGCCGCTGAGATTAAACCTGCGGTTCTGCAAAATCGCTTTTACGCCCGCACACGACACGATCGCGAACTACGCGCTTATTGTCGTGCCCACGGTGTGGTCTACCAGAGTTTCTGGACCTTGACGGCCAACCCCGATGCGCTGGCGAGTTCTACCGTGCGCATCCTCGCCCAACGCCATGGCCGCACACCGGCGCAGATCCTGTTCCGCTACCTGACCCACATCGATGTTGTGCCCTTGACCGGCACCCGCTCGCTTGAACATATGCGCGAAGATCTCGCGATCTTCGAGTTCGAATTGGAAGTACGCGAATGTGATGCATTGAGTGTGATGTTCTGAGGCGAGCGTCCACTCACAAGCTGCAAGTACGACCCCGTCATGCCGGCGATCGTGGAGGGATGATCCACGCTGGACATAACCGACGACATAAAAACACCAGCCACGCGACTATTTGTTGGGTGGCGCGTTCAATGATCTGCTCCAACATTCGTGTCTACAAGTCGACAGTTTGAACCTGCCGCGCTTCTGACCGGTATTTATGCACAGCCGTACTCGCGTTCCGTCGTCATTCTCCACTCGCCGAAGCCTCGGCCTTTAGAGGCTACGACTTTGCGCTGGCAGGTGTTGAGATCATCACGCCTGCGACGATAGGAAACAACAAACGGAACTCTTCAGGGAGAGAATTACATGCTCATTAAGAACTCTAGCCCCAACAGCACGCTGGTAGCTGTGGGCAAGCCCCGCGCACTGACAATTGCCGTGCTTGCGGCACTCATACCGACGGCGCATGCCGTCAACGCTGTCGACCCCGGCGAGAATGTGGTGCTGCAATGGAACGACGCCGCACTGGAAGCGATCCGCATTACCCATCCCGGGCCACCGCAGGTGGCGCGCATGCTGGCCGTGCTGAACACCTGCACCTTCGACAGCTGGGCCGCCTTTGACAAAAAAGCACGCGGAACACGTTTTGGTCGCCAGCTGAAGGCACCTGTGGCCTTACGCAACGAAGCGGCCAAACGCGAGGCGATCGCCTATGGCGCTTATCGCGCGGCCCTTGATCTGTTTCCGCAGGCCGATCAGCAGCTCTATTTTAAAGCCCTGATGACTGAGCAGGGTTACGATCCAAACAACGCGGCGATGCATACCACCACGGCGGCCGGCATTGGCAACAAAGCCTGTAATGCAGTGATCGATTATCGCGCTCTGGACAAGTCCAATCAGCGCGGCGAAATGAACGGTGGTGCGCCCTACTCCGATTGGACGGGTTATCAGCCGGTTAATACACCCGACCAGATCAACGACCCCAATCGCTGGCAGCCCTTGCGCATCTCCAATGGCCACGGTGGCACGGTAACGCAGAAGTTCATTGCGCCCCATTGGGGGCGGGTCACGCCTTTTGCGCTCGACAATTGGAACAAGGACGTGATCAGACCGGTACGCAAGTTTATTAAAGAAACTACCGGACATGTCGGACCGGTTACGGTTGATGATCCCGCTTACAAAGAGCAAACCGATCAAGTCATCGCCTACAGCGCAACTCTGGTGGATACACAGAAAGTCATCGCCGAATTCTGGGCCGATGGCCCATCTTCGGAATTACCGCCCGGTCACTGGAATTTAATTGCACAGCAGGTATCGATCCGCGATGGCAACAGCGTAGATGCCGACGTGAAGATGCTGTTTGCGATGTCCAACACGGTGTTCGACACCAGCATTGCTATCTGGGGCGCCAAGGTGAAATTCGATTCTGCGCGGCCGGTGACGGCGGTGCATTATTTATACGCGGGCAAAACCATCAACGCGTGGGCGGGAGAAGGTCAGGGCACCCAGCCTATCCTCGGTGAGAACTGGCGGCCCTATCAAGCGAGCACGGTGGTAACACCGCCGTTTGCCGAATATCCCTCGGGCCATAGCGCCTTTTCGGCGGCCGCGGCCGAGGCCTTGAAGCGCTTGACCGGCAGCGATGTATTTGGCTCCGCCACGACCTTGCTATCGGGTGGATCACGGGTTGAACTTGGCGAAGTACCGGCCCACGATCTGAGCCTCAGCTGGGCGACCTTTACCGATGCTGCAGATGAAGCGGGTTTATCACGGCGCTATGGTGGTATCCATTTCATCGACGGCGATCTCGACTCGCGTCTGATGGGCCGTCGTGTAACCGATCTGATCTGGCCGAAGATTCAATACCACTTCGGCCGTGGTAACGGTCATGGTCATGGCCACCACGACGATTGATTGGTGAGCTTGTTGCAAGGCCGCGCACTGAGCGCGGTCTTGCAAATCACATCCCACATGCCGGCCCAGTGCCGGCATTTTTTGTCCCGCGCAAGTTGCGAGCAACACGACGAGCGGGATGTGCGCCGTTCGGGTATTGTCACGCCATGCCGTCCCCATCACCCGCCACGCCGCGTCCGTGGTTCATGCTGAGTCTTGCTTTGATCGCCCAGGTCGCCGTGTCGCTGGTGGTGCAGGGTGTGCCTACCCTCGCGCCCTTCCTGCAGGCGGATCTGGCGCTGACCCGCGCCGAAGTCGGCATGTTTAATTCGGCCATCATGGGTGGCTCGCTGATCGCGATGTTCGCGGCCGGCTGGGTAGTGGACATCAAGGGTGAGCGTGCCGCATTGGTGTGGGGAAATTTGCTGGTGGGACTGTTCTGCCTCGCGGTGCTTTTTACCGATAGTTTTGCGGGCGCGTTATTGGCGCTATTTTTTGCTGGTGTCGGCGCTGCTTTCCAGACACCGGCCGGCAGCAAAACCGTCATGACCTGGTTCCCTATCGCGCAGCGTGGCACGGCCATGGGCGTGCGCCAGACCGGCATCCCCTTGGGCGGCGCATTGGCCGCGGCGGTGTTGCCTTTTATCGCCCTCACGGCCGGCTGGCGCATCGCAGTCGCAAGCGGCGGTTTGGCGTGCTTCGCGAGTGCGGCGCTGTGTCAGTTTGCTTACCAGACCACCGAAACTGCGGCACCCAGCATAGTTAACCATCGATTGCCGCGTTTTATCGACTATCTCACCCGTGATGTGGTGTTGCTGGGTGTGTCGGGAGCACTAGCTACCCTCGGCCAGTTCACTTTGATTACCTATCTCGCGATCTTTTTGAAAGAAACCCAGGACATCGCCGTGACAATCTCGGCCAGCCTGCTGGTGCTGGCGCAGATCGCCGGTGCCGCTGGACGCGTCTTGTGGGGTGTGGCCAGCGATAGAGTATTCGCGCGCCGTCGCCGCCCAGCCCTGATGCTGCCCATTGGCTTATCGGCGCTGGGTGCTTTGGCGCTAGGCTGCTTACCCCACGGCACCCCGCTGTGGCTGCTAGCCATCCTGGTCACGCTGCAAGCCTTCTGCGCGCTGGGCTGGCACGGCAATTGGATTGCGCTGGTGGCCGAAATCGCCGGGCCCGAACGCCAGGGCCGTACCATCGGTGTGGCCATGTCTATCATGTACCCGGGCATTATCGTGTTGCCGCCGTTATTCGGCCTGTTTGTTGACCGTACGCACTCCTGGCCAGGCGCCTGGATCGGCCTGACGGTAGTGCTCATCATCGCGACCGCGCTGCTCATGCCGGTTGGCGAAGGCAGCCAGGCACGATCCAACATCCCACCCTGAGCACCTGAATTAACCAAGAGGACCTGCCATGTGGTCATTTGCCACCGACCCTGATTTCCAACAACACCTCGACTGGATCGATCACTTTGTCAAACACGAAGTTGAACCGCTCGATCATCTGCTTGGCAGTCAGTGGAACATTCACGATCCGCGTTTCAAAAAGCTGGTACGGCCGCTACAGGCCAAGGTCCGCGCACGCGGTTTGTGGGCCTGCCATCTCGGCCCGGCCTTGGGCGGCAAAGGTTATGGCCAGTTGAAGCTGGCACTCATGAACGAGCTGTTCGGTCGCTCGCGTTTTGGACCCATCGTGTTTGGCGCCCAGGCACCAGACACCGGCAATGCCGAAATTCTCGCCCACTACGGCACGGCTGAGCAGAAAAAGCGCTTTCTCGAACCGCTGCTCGCCAATGAAATCGTGTCGTGTTTTTCCATGACCGAGCCCCAAGGTGGGGCTGATCCCCTGGTATTCAAAACCAGTGCCGTGCCCGATGGCGACGATTGGGTGATCGACGGTGAAAAATGGTTTTCATCCAATGCCCGTTATGCCGCTTTTTTTATTGTCATGGCAGTCACCGACCCCGACGCCGCGCCCTACAAACGTATGTCGATGTTCATCGTGCCAGCCGACACACAAGGTGTGGAGATCAAACGCAATCTCACTTTCTACGGCGAACCGGAAGCCACCCATGCGTACATGGCCTACAAACAAGTGCGGGTGCCGAAAGAAAACATGCTCGGCGGCCGCGGTGACGCGTTTGTGGTTGCCCAGGTGCGCCTCGGCGGTGGCCGCCTGCATCACGCCATGCGCACCGTTGCCCAAGCGGGCCGCGCACTGGAGATGATGTGCGAACGTGCGCTGTCGCGCACCACCAAAGGCGAACTGCTGGCGCGCAAACAGATGGTGCAGGAGAAGATTGCCGATTCGTGGGTCCAGCTCCGCCAGTTCCGACTATTGGTGCTGGAGACAGCGTGGTTGTGTGATCAGGGCCATGACTACAAGGCCGTGCGCAAAAACATCGCGGCCGTCAAAGCCGTCATGCCGCAGGTGCTGCACGACATCTCTGCGCGCGCCTTGCATCTGCATGGTTCGCTGGGCCTGTCCACGGAAATGCCCTTTGCCGACTGGCTGATCAATTCTTATCACGTCGGCCTGGCCGATGGCCCGACCGAAGTGCATAAGGTCACCGTCGCGCGCGAAGTGCTGAAAGAATTTGAAGGTACTGACAAACTCTTTCCCGACTATCACGGCGTAGCCGAAGCAGAACGCGCCCATGATCTTTACGACGAATTGCTGGGGGAACTCGGCTAGGACTCGGAGCCCAACGCTACGCAAACAAAGAGAGGGCCGGGGTACAAAACCCCACCCTGCCCATCACGCCGGCTGCTGGCTCCACCAGCGCCGCATCGAGGCATTCACCTCGGCCGTATGGAAACGCGCGACTTTATTGCTCGGCGCCAGCGCTTCTTCGTAAAAAAAGTTCGGCAGTTCGTCATCGGCCTCGGTGAAACCCGCGGCGGCATTAAACTGCGCTTCGTACTGCAAGGTCTTGCGGCCCAATTGCCGGAACCAGGCCGGTGTGAAAGACGTGCCACAGGCGTTGTTGATGGCGCCGACCACCATCTCAATATTGGCATTGGTCACGGTGCGACCGAAGACACACAGCCCCAGCGAATCGGCAGTGGCACACAGGGTCTGCATTTCCATGCTGACATCAACCAGCTCGTCGACACTCTTGCCACTGCATTCGTATTTGGGCGCGTTACCCGTGGTGTGATCGGCGCCCTGCGCAGTCAACATCATGGAAATACCCGTCACTTCGATCACGCGCGGATCGTAAGCACTGATGCCCTGTCTTTTGATCACAGGACAGCGCGCCACCTTGTAATGCTGGCCAACTGCGGCCGTGCCCTGCGCCCACAGGCGGCCATCGCTGCTGCCGCTACGTAATGCTTCCAATACGCTCGTCAGGAACATAACGTCGCCAAAGTTAGCCAGCCCGGCATCGAGCAATACACCCATCATGGCGCCGGTCTCGATGGTATCGATGCCCAGATCATTGGCATGCCAATTCAGGCGCGC
>JAYUQF010000482.1:0-8198 GCA_043756885.1 Pseudomonadota bacterium | reverse complement strand
CCTCTCACTGCTCGGGTATATGTTTCCTAACCGCCTGTTCAATTATCTAGGCGCCTCTGAGGTCGACCCGGACAGCATCTGCAATGCGGCGGGCCACGTCGCCTGGAGTCTGCTCTTTGGCAGTTCAATCCAGGGTTTCGATCCACGCACGGCGCGCGACGCTAGCTGTATTTTGCTATGGGGCGCCAATCCGTCCCACGCCGCGCCCCATGCCCACGAACATTGGCTCGCCGAAGCGCCGGGCAAAATCATCGTTGTCGATCCGCTACGCACGGAAACCGCTGCGGCGGCCGATCTGCATCTGCAACCACGACCCGGCACCGATGCCGCACTGGCCTTCAGCTTGCTGCATTGTTTAAAACAGAGCGGGCGTTTCGACCAGGCCTATATCGCCGCGCACACCCTGGGCTACAGCGAGATCGAAGCAGACATCGAACTCGCCACGCCAGCCTGGGGCGAAGCCCACACCGGCGTGCCCGCCGATGACATCCGTGCCGCGGCTGCTATTTATGGTGCTGGCCCGGCGCTGTTGTGGTGTGGCCAGGGTTTGCAGCGCCAAAGTACCGGCGGCAACATCATGCGCGCCATTGGTCTGTTGCCAGCACTGACCGGCAACATCGGCAAACCAGGCGCAGGTTTTTATTACCTGAACGTCACCCCCGTGTTCGCCGGCATTGATCTCGCCTGGCTCAGCGGAGCGGCTCTCGCAAGCCGCGCGATCACCAAGGTGAGCCATATGGAACTGGCTGCCCGGCTGGCCGCACCCGATGAATTTAAAGTGTTCTTTTCGTGGAACACCAATCCGCTTGCCTCCGCCCCGGATCAAGCACGCCTGCGTGCCGCCTTGAACCGTCCGGATTTGTTCATGGTGGTAGCAGATCTTTTCATGACGGACAGCGCGCGCTACGCAGACATCGTGCTGCCCGCCGCAAGTTTTCTCGAATACGACGACCTGACGTTCAGCTACTTTCATTTGATCATGGGAGCGCAAGCCAAGATCAGCGAGCCTCTAGGCGAATCCTTACCCAATGCCGAGATTTTTCGGCGCTTGGCCCAGGCACTCGGTCTGCACGAGCCAGCACTGCTGGAAACCGATCGCGCGATGCTTGATCAGATGATGGCCCAGATGAATACCGGCTACGATTTTGACGAACTAAAACGCCGCGGTCATTTCACCCTGGGTGACGGTGCGGCGCCCTGGTATGCGGATCACCAATTTGACACGCCCAGTGGACGCATTGAAATCGCCTCAGCGCAGGCGCAGGCGATGGATCTGCCACGTACACCACAGCCGTGGGCCGACGCACCACCCGCCGATGGTCAGTTTCGCTTGCTGACGCCGGCTTCAAAGTGGCGCATGAACGACTCCTATTCCAACGATCCCCACATTATCGAGCGCAGCGGACCGGCGGCGCTGCACCTCAATCCCTCGGACGCCGTGCGCATCGGTGTGCGTGAAGGCGCGATGGTGGCGGTTTCAAACGCTACTGGCAGCCTGCGATTAGTAGCGCGCCTGGACGAAGATGTACTGCCAGGCACGGCACTGTCTTACAAGGGGCGTTGGCCCAGCCTGGAAGGCAATCACATGAATATTAATTTCATCCACAATGCGCATAACGCTGATATGGGCGCCAGCACCAGCGTGCACTCCACCTTGGTCAGCGTAATAGCGGTTTGATCCGATGGCCGGGGCTCACGTAATGCGCGGCCAGTCATCGATTGCGCGCAAGCATTGGTATTGATCGCAGCTCGCAGCGTCGCGTTGGGGGGCGACACTAGAACACGACGATGCGCTCGCGCGGGAGCTCTACGGTAATCGGCCCACCGGGCTCGATGCCGGCGCGCTCAAAAAAACGCTTGGTGACTACGGCGCGCAGGCGTTCTGCAGCAACGGCTGTACGTAGGGTGAGATGCACGCTGTCGCCGAGTGCCGCCGCACGTTCAAGGGTAAGCGTAAGCGCTGCCGACTCACCCGCCACCCGCGCCGCTTTCACCACCACCACGTCACCCGCAGTAATGCCCCACGCAACAGAGCTACCAAGCGCGAGCGGACGTCGCGCGGGCAACGCCAGTTCGGTGCCAGCCCAGGCCACCAGCAATCGATCGCTGGCTATATCGTTTGCCACTACCGGCGACTCAAACAGATTGGCAAACCCCACCAGACGCGCAACTTCCACGCTATTGGGCCGGCTCAGCACATCCTCTGGTGTTCCTTCCTGCAGCGTCTTGCCATGACGTAACACCACCATACGGTCGGCCAGCAGATGGGCCTCGTGCAGTGAATGGGTGACCAGTACCACCGGGATTTTGAGTCCGGCGCGTAACACCGCAAGCTCTTCGTAAAGTCGTTCGCGAGTCATCTGATCAACGGCGGCAAATGGTTCGTCCAATAACAGCACCCGCGGCTCGCGCACTAGCGCGCGGGCCAGGGCCACGCGCTGCATCTGGCCGCCGGAAAGCTGTGTAGCGCGACGCAATTCGAGGCCGGCAAGACCAACCGTAACCAGCGCCTGCATAGCACGCGCACGGCGCTCGGCACGCGGCAATCGGTAAACTGCTTCTGCGACGTTTTCGATCACGGTCAAATGAGGAAACAGCGCGTAGTTCTGAAACACCATGCCCACGGCGCGCGCGCGCGGATCAAGCCACGCACCGCGTCCGCTGTCTTGCCAACATTCATCACCCACCAGCACCCGCGCTTCGTGCACACGGCTCAAGCCCGCGATGGCGCGCAATACGGTGGACTTGCCGGCGCCCGATGGCCCGACCAGCGCCAGCAACTCACCCGCATGACAGGAAAACCGCGCAGCAAGCGCTATCGGCGCGTCTTGTATGAGGGTCACATCCAGCATTACAACAGGCCGCGCTGATTACGTCGGCCACCACCCAGGTAACTCACCACCATGAGCGCCGCCAGCGAGATCAGCAGCAGTAAGGCCGACATGTTCGCCGCACTAGCAAGTTCGAAGGCTTGTACACGATCGTAAATCGAAATGGCGATGGTGCGGGTTTCACCCGGAATATTGCCACCGACCATCAGCACCACACCAAACTCACCCAAGGTGTGTGCTGCGGTCATGATCAAAGCGGTCAGCAATCCGGGCCAGGCCAGCGGCAGTTCGATACGCCACAGAGTTCTCCAGCGTGACAGCCCGCAGGTGCGCGCCGCATCCAACAGCTCCGGCGCGATGGCTGCGAAGGCGCGCTGCATGGGCATCACCGTGAAGGGCAGATTAAATACCAGGCTGGCAACTAACAGCCCTGCAAAAGAAAACGCCAGCGGTGTACCGAACAGACGTTGATAAAGCGCGCCGAGCGGTGCACCCGTGCCGAGTACCGATAACAAATAAAAGCCCAGCACCGTCGGCGGCAGGACTAACGGCATCGTCAAGCTCGCTTCAATCAGCGGCCGCCACGGTCGGTGCGAATAGGCCAACCAGCGCGCTAGTAATAAACCAGGTACCACCAGCAGCACGGCAGTGGCTGCTGCCAGGCTTATGGAAATACGCAATGCACTCCAATCCATCGCCGCTTACTGGTCCGGTAAGGTGAAGCCATAACGACGCAAAACAGCGCGCGCGACCGGCGATTTGAGATAAGCGTAAAGCGCTGTTGCTTGCTCGCCGGCACCGCGCATCAATACCATGCGCTGGCGCAAGGGCCGATGTTGGCTGGCATCGATCAGCGCGTAAGCCCCGGTGTTCGCAAAGGACGGAGCGAGGGCTAGCGACAGCGCAATAATGCCGGCCTGTGCCGCCCCCGAGCGTGCAAACTGTGCGGCCTGGGCAACGTTTTCACCGAGCACCAGATGTCCGCTGAGTCGCTCCCATAAACCCGCCGCGTGCAAGGCTTCGCGGGCTGCGCGGCCATAGGGCGCGTGCGTAGGATTGGCAATAGCAAACTTGCTCAACCGACCGTCGTCGAGCGCGTGCGGCAGATCGGTGAAGTTCTCATCGGCCATGATAGGAACGCCATGTGGCACAAACAGTACGATACGGCCAATGGCATACAGATCGCCCGCGTCGCGTGTCAGGTTTAACGTCGACAACGCCTGCACCAAGGTCTCGTCTGCCGACATAAAAATGTCGAAGGGAGCACCCTGCTGTAGTTGCGTGAAAAAATTGCCAGAAGAGCCGTACGTCACCTTTGCCATCACACCGCTATTGCGCTGGTAAACAAGGATCACTTCGTCGAGCGCGTAACGCAGATCTGCGGCAGCAGCGATGCTCGGCAGTCCCGTGCCATGGGCCGCGCCACAGACAAGCAGCGCCAAGCCCGGCAGAATGCGAAAACACTGCCACCAGTTCAGCGTTAGACCGAAGAATGTCATGGCGCCATGGTAACGGATTTCAACGGCACGGCCGGCTTAGTACCCTGGTCAAACACTCTCTACATTCGGCTGTTCCTGAGCGGCTGCCGCTGCGTTGCAATTTTTGGCAATAGCCCCGTTATTGCCAAAAATCGCGCCCGGCAAGCAACCGCTCAGGATCACCCTCGGTGTTGACAAGATTATTCTGACCAGGGTCCTTATGCCCCGCGTCGTGACCAAGTTGAATCCCGCAGTTGCAAAGCGCCGCCCGCAAGTTCAACTAACACCACACGCACCGCTCTGACTCAGGAAGCGCGTTTATGGACCTCGAAAGCTGGGAGCTATTGAGCTACGTCGTAACGGTCATCGGTCTACCGCTGGCCATCGCACTGTTTGTCTACGAGCAGCGCAAGGAACGTGGCAACGAAGAAGAAGCGGTTTACCAATTATTGTCCGATAACTATCAGGACTTTCTCAAAACTGCCCTGGAACATTCGGAGCTGCGCTTGTTCTCCACCGCGCAGACCCCGTCCCTCAGTGACGAACAACGCGAGCGCATGTTGATTATTTTCAGCATGTTGGTGTCTCTTTTTGAACGTGCCTATTTGTTGATCTATGAAGACTCGATGTCGGCGCACCAGTTACGACTGTGGCAATCATGGGCGGACTACATGGAGGAGTGGTGTCAGCGCGAAGATTTTCGCGACGCGTTGCCGACCCTCTTGCGCGGCGAAAATCCCGAATTCGCGGACTATCTGACGCGCTTGGCGAGCGGTGCGCAATTGTGCTGATTTTTCTCAACACCACTACAGGTAGTGCACAGCGCCCACATCTGACGTATCCTTAGTGGCAGTTACCCAGGACGACGCCCCAGTGGCAACTTCACATGAGCACAGGGACATGAGCGCACAACAGAGTTTTACTCTGTCCTTATGCGGGTGCGGTGCGCTATCCAGCCGCACTGAATTGAAGCCCGCAACGGCTCAATAGTGTCTGCGGTTACTGCCTTTTTCACGATACAAAACAAAGCACGGATGCAAGCACGCAATTCAATCGACATCGCTGGCCCGCACGCCAAGTCGCGTTGTGCCGCAAACGCCCATCGATCACCTCGTCCACCCGGCTGCTGTGCTTAATTTTTAGCAACACCACCAGCAGCCGGGTGGCGTTTTCAAATATTTCCTCGGGTGCCGCATAATCAAGCGCACTGTCCCCACCACCGAGGTATCCGATCATGAGTGAAGAACAAGCGGCCAAAGGCCGCGCCTTGCTCGAACAATTGACCTCCAATCCCGCAGCCATGGACCGCTTCCCGGCAAAATTCCGCGCCTACACGCTGGAGCACTTGTTCGGTGATGTGTGGCAAGGTGAAGCACTCGCCCTCGAAGAACGCTCGCTTGTGACCTGCACCATTCTGGTCGCGCTGGCACGCGAACCTGAACAGCGTTTTCACTTCGCCGCCGCGCGGCGTTTAGGCATCACGCGCGACAAACTGGTGGAAATGATTACCCATGCGGCGCACTACGCCGGTTGGCCTAACGCCGTTGGCGCACTACGCAGCCTGGAAGAGGTGTGGCCCAGCGCGGAATGAAGCTGAGCAATGTAAGCTCGCCGCCGCACTGAGCGCTGGCGCGTGCACCTGGATCTTTACTGCGAGCGACTGGGCCCCGGCCTGCTGGCCGAGCCGCTCAATGCCCTTAGCAACCTCGCTTTTTTGTACGCGGCCTTGACCATCTGGCGCACCGCCGGACACCGCCTCGATGTGCGCCTGCTGGCGACGCTGTTGGCCGCCATTGGCCTGGGCAGCACACTGTTCCACACCTTCGCGTCACCGCTAACCCAATTATGCGACGTGATACCCATCGCGCTGTTGCAACTGCTGTATCTGCATTTGTATTTGCGCCGCGTGGTAGCAGCGACGCCGCTCGCAACGAGTGCCTGCTTGCTGCTCTACATTCTCGCGCTGGCGGCTGCGAGTCGCACGGGCATGGTGCTGAATGGCTCACTGGCCTACGGCCCGGCCGCACTCGCGTTATTGATCCTCGGGGTGATGCACTATCGTCTGCGCGCACGCTTTGAGGTGTTGTATGCGGCGCTGCTGTTCCTGGTATCGCTGGCAGCTCGCAGCGTTGATCTTATGCTCTGCCCGCAGTGGCCACTCGGCACTCACTTTCTCTGGCATTTGATGAACGCGGCGCTGCTCGCCGTCTTGTTACGTGCCTATCAGATCGCAACCGCAGCAGCGCCATCGTCAGCTACCGCCTGAGTCTTACTCACTGACCTGCTGTTTGCCGCGCGCCAGTATTTGTTCGCGCCGTGACGCAATGGCCGATGCACTGACTGTCTCGTTCCAGGCCCGCGCTTCACGCGCCTCGAAGGCCATGCCATCGTCCAAACTCATGTAATAACCTGCATCGATGACGCGCTTATAGCGCGGCAAAAATTCCGACGCTACGCTTAACATCGCCTTCGCCAACTCGCGACAGGTGCCGAGCAGCAACTCGGGCGCCACCACACGATTGACCAAGCCCCAACGCTCCGCCGTTTGTGCGTCGAGAAAATTGCCAGTCAGGGACAATTCTTTGGCGCGCGCAAGACCAATCACGCGAGACAGACGCTGACTCAAGCCCCAGCCCGATAGCAGCCCGACACGGCCGTGAGTGTCGCCAAATCGTGCGTGAGTAGATGCGATCAACATGTCGCAGGCCAGCGCGATCTCGAAACCGCCGGTGACTGCCGCGCCGTTGATGGCACCAATTACCGGCCCGCTGAACGAGCGCACGGCCGCACCGGTATCGGCCCACACTTCTTTGCGCCCGTGGATCGCAGCGCCATTGCCGAGTTCCTCCAAATCGAGCCCGGCACTGAAGGCGCGGCCGGCACCGGTCAAAATCACCACCCGGGTTTCAGTATCGGCTTCCAATGCGGCGAAGGTCTCGAACAAAGCGCGGCGCAGATCCAGTGACAAAGCATTCAATCGGTGTGGACGATTGAGTGTGAGCAGGGCAAGACCGTCGGCTTTGTCGACCAGCAATACAGGTTCAGTCATGGCAAGGAATTCCTAATGGCCGAACCGGTCAAGCCTGACGTGTGCCACGCCACGGGCCAGTCCAGCGTGGTTTACGCTTTTCGACAAAGGCGTTGAGTCCCTCACGACCGTCGTCGGTAGAAAACACATTGCACAGGGTTTCAATCTGATTCTCGACATTGCGTCGATAGTCGAGATCGTTGGCGCGCATGAATGATGTGCGGCCGAGCGCCATGATGGTCGGGGACTTTGCTGCCAACACACCGGCCAGTTCCATCGCCTTGTCCATCAGTGCCGGGCGCGGCACTGCATAGTTGATGATGCCCAATTGCGCCGCTTCCTGGGCGCCGATCGGGTTGCCGCAGAACAAGAGCTCAAAGGCCTTGTTACGGCTGATTTGTCGCGGCAGATGGGCGTAATGAATGGCTGGGATCACGCCAACGTCAACTTCCGGATAACCAAGATCGATGTCGTCGGCGGCTACGGTCATATCGCAATTGATGGCCAGCGTCATACCTGCGCCACGCGCCGGGCCGTTGATCACCGCGATGATGGGCTTGCTCAGCCGATACACGATGTCCATGGTTTCCATATAAAACTTATAAACAAAGTCGCGCAGATCAAGCGCATCACCACGCGCCACCATTTTCAAATCCATACCACCGCAAAACATGCCCTCCAGGGCGCTGGTCAACAGCATCACCCGCACGTCGGGGTCCTGATCCGCGCGACGCATGGCGGCATGGATAGCCTCGATCATGGGATGGTCGATGGCGTTGACCGGCGCGCGATGCATCGCGATGTTGGCAATACCGTTGTTGACGCCGTAGTCGACCCGCAGTTGCTGGCTCACTTCAGAGG
>JAYUQF010000481.1:0-3038 GCA_043756885.1 Pseudomonadota bacterium | reverse complement strand
ATGGCCGCTTTGCGTCCAACCCGATCGGCATACAGGCCCATCAGCCAGGCACCCACCGGTCGGGCGAAAAACCCTACGCCAAACACGGCCGCAGTGTTCAGGAGCTGGCTGGTCTGATCCTGGCCCGGAAAAAAAACTTTGGAAAAGTACAGCCCGAAGGCCGCGTAAACAAACCAGTCGAAACTCTCGACGACGTTGCCGGCCGAGCCGGCGATGATCGAGCGCAAACGCTTGGGGCCCGGCGCCTGGACAGTTACTGCGGTCAAAATTGTTCCTAGATTCGCGGTTGCGCCATGACCTGCCACAGCGCGAGACCAGTCACTGGCCCGCCGTCGTGCTGTGCGGGAATTTATAGCCCGGCCATGATATTGCACGCGCTCGCCCGCTTGCCTCAAACCAAGTGAAAGGGCAGGCTGGCCCACTTCTATTAATTCAGGATTGTTGCATGGCCGCGAGCCCCCATCGCACCCGCGCAGTGCGCCTGCAGGTCGGACACCGCAGTGTGACTGGCATCGGCATGGAGCGCCGCCGCTTTGGCGACATCTTCTACCACTGTATGTCGATGTCCTGGCCGCGGCTGTTGGCGTGTTACGGCCTGTTTTTCGTTTTCATCAATGTTTTTTTTGCGAGTCTGTTTGCCCTCGACCCACGCGCCGTCATTGGTCAGCAGCAAGCGGGCTGGCTCGACTTGATGTTTTTCAGTATCGAGGTTTTTGGCACCGTCAGCTTTGGTGGTTTCCAGCCCGGCAATGCCTATGGGCACGTGTTGGCATCGGTCGAAATTTTATTTGGTATCGCAAGTTATGCCTTCATGACTGGCTTGACCTTCGCGCGTTTTACACGGCCCAAAGCTGAATTGCTGTTTGCCCATCATCCGGTCATCACCCTGCGCAACGGCAAGCTTACGCTCGTAACACGGGTCGCCAATATGCGCCACAACGAGCTGAGCGATGTGCAGGCCAAGTGCTGGATGATGATCAACGAAATCGTGGATGGCAAACACCTGGGCCGGCGCATCTATCGGGCTACGCTGGTGCGCGATGACAATCCACTGCTGATACTTTCATGGCTGCTCTATCATGTGATCGATGAGAGCAGCCCGCTGTATGGCATGGATGCCAGCGAGATGGAACGGCGTGATGTCAATCTCGCCTACATCGTCATTGGCCACGACGAGGGTTTTACCCAGGAAATTCGGGCTCGTCATTTTTATCAGCACGAAGAGATCCGCTGGTTTCACGCTTACGTGGATACCGTGATCGAAACCAGCCCGGGTCAGGTGCACGTTGATTTCAGCAAGTTCCACGATACGCACCCCGCGGACTCGCCGGCGGTCACGGGCTGAGCGACTGAATCGCAGCGAGGTTTGGCAATTGTCCACTGCGTTCGAGTTCGATCGTGCGTTGTCGCAGGTCGTTGAAAGCCCGCTCGATGGCTGACCCCAGTTCGCGCAGCGTATTCAGATCGCCGACTGCGGCGGCTGCGTCGGCCTGGGCAGCCAGGCTCGCCAGTTGCCGCGCGCCGACATTGGCGGCAACACCACGCAGTTGATGGGCGTGGCGGTTCACTTCTTCGCTCGTGCCGTGGTTCATGGCAAGCATGAGTGCGGTAAGGCGCGCTGGCGTATCGCGCAGAAAGGTCGCTAACACGGTCAGTAACAAGTGCTCGTCGTCACCCAGTCTCTCGCGCAGCGATGCGAGGTCGAGCACGGCGTCATGCACAGGTGTATTGGCCGGTGCAGACGGCATTTCGGTTTGCGTGGCGATGTCCGGCAGCCATTTGCTCAACAATAACTGCAGTTGCGCCGCCTCTATCGGTTTTGTGAGGTAGTCCGACATTCCCGCCGCCAGAGCGCGCTCGCGATCGCCGGGCTGCGCATGGGCGGTCATGGCGATGATAGGAATATAACGATCACGCACGCACACATCACCGCTGCGCACGGCACGGGTCGCAGCGTAACCGTCCATCTCCGGCATCTGACAGTCCATGAATACCAGCGCATAGTCGCGGCTGGCGAGGGCTTCCAAGGCGGCGAAGCCGTTAACCGCAACGTCGATGCCATATCCCAGGCGCGCCAGCACGCCCCGCGCCACTTCCTGATTGACCACATTGTCTTCCACCAATAGCAGATGAGCACCACTGGCGCGCTGCTCGCGCAAACGATGGCGGGTGATCAGTTCCGCCTCGGGTTCACCCTCGGCGACCTGCGTCTGCAAACCCAAGGCCTGACACAAACACGCGTGCAGATCGTCAACGTGGGCCGGTTTGGGCAGGTAAGCGACAAAGCCGGCGTCGCGTGCCGCCTGGGCGTCGCCGCGTCGTGCACTGGAGCTCATCAGCACCAGGGCCGGCGTACTTTCGATGCTTAATTCGCCGATAGCCTGGCCGAGACTCAAGCCATCACCGTCAGGCATCTTAAAGTCGATGACCGCAATCTGCACCGCTTCACCGGCGGCCGATGCAAAACGTAGATACGCGAGCGCCGCCGCCGCACTCGCGACGGTTTCGCAGCGTGCACCCCACACCCGCATATAAGCGGCGACTACTTCGCGATGGGTGAGATTGTCGTCCACCACCAGGACATGGGCACCCCGCAGACTGGCAATGGTGGGTGTGCTGTGCCGAGCAGCTACGGCCGCAAAAGACAGCTCGAACCAGAAGTTCGAGCCACGCCCGCTCGCGCTGCGCAAGCCGATTGTGTCGCCCATTAGTTCACATAGCTGTTTGCAGATCGCTAGCCCCAGCCCACTGCCGCCAAACTCGCGCGTGACTGAATTATCAGCCTGGGAAAAACTCTTGAATAACAATGTTTGTTTGTCAGCGCTTATGCCAATGCCGGAATCCTGAACATCAAAGCGCAAACTATGGTGACCGTCGTGCTCGGCGACGCTGGTCACGGTTAATACCACTTCGCCGTGGTGGGTGAATTTGATGGCATTAGAGCGAGTTGCGAAATTCCCGTTGAATTTTGATTGAGGCGATTTTATATCCGTGAAGGAACGAGGAGGTAGGCGATCGGGAGGCTTATTGGTCGTTAC
>JAYUQF010000480.1:0-3039 GCA_043756885.1 Pseudomonadota bacterium | reverse complement strand
AGGTTGTAACCAGATCGCCAGCCGCCAGCGACGGCCGGGCGTCATCGGCAAAAACTGCCCTGACCCCCTTGAGGCTGATATCGATGACGCTGGCGGCCTCGCAGCGCCGGCCGGCATGCACGATGGATAGTACCGGTGTGTCTGACAACGGTGGTTCGTAGCGGTAACACTGACGACGATTGGTATCGGCTTTATTGATCATGGCGGCACCCCCCGGTTGCACTGCAACTCTATCAGAAATGCCTGCGGTCGGTGAATCAGATTGTGGGCTGGTTCTCTGTTTTCAATTTTGCGATCGGGCAGGCCGCTGCGACATCATCGCTGGTAGCTCGTGCCGCGCCCGGCGAGAATAAGGCCATGAACCTGCCCGGCATTGAAGATATCCACGAGTTCGACCTGCGCCGACCCTCAGACGCGTTTTACGCCGATCCCTATCCGACCTTGCATGCGCTGCGGTCCGCCGCACCGCTGCATCGTTGTCCCGATGGTAGCTGGCTGTTAACCCGTTACGCCGATGCCAATCACGTCTATCGCAATCCGCGCTTGTTCAGTTCCGACAAGCAGCATCAGTTCCGCCCCCTGTTTGGTGACAGCCCACTTTACGAACATCACACCACCAGCCTGGTTTTTAACGATCCACCGCTGCATACCCAGGTGCGCAAGGCCATCGGCGATGCGTTGTCACCGCGGGTGGTGGCCTCAATGGAAAGTTCGCTGGTGGCCCTGGTTGATGGTTTGCTGGATAACATGGCCGCGGTTGGCGAATGTGATCTCGTGACAGACTTTGCCGCCGCAATACCGCTCGAAGTGATTGGTAACCTGCTCGCTATCGAACCTGTTGACCGCGCGCCCCTGCAGCGCTGGTCGAACGCAATCCTGGGTGCACTGGAATTGGGTTCCGATCCGGCGCGGCTGGCGATGGGCAATCAGGCGGTCGAAGAATTTGTCGCCTTTCTGCAGGACTTGATTGCCCACCGGCGGCGTGCCGGTGCAGAGGGGGACGACATCGTGAGTCGTCTTATCCGGTGGGAAACCCCCGACTTCCGCTTGAGTGAATTCCAGATCTACCACCAATGCATTTTTCTGCTGAACGCTGGCCACGAGACCACCACCAACCTGATTGGCAATGGTGTGCTGGCCCTGTTGCAGCATCCCCACGAGCTCGCCCGTTTGCGTGCCAATCCACAACTGATCGAAAGCACGGTGGAGGAGTGTCTGCGTTATGAAGCGCCAGTGCAGCTCGGTAATCGCACCGTTACTGAGGCGACTGTCATCGGCGAGCAGGATTTTGCCGCGGGCAGCGTTTTAACCTTGGCCATCGGCGCGGCCAATCGCGACCCGGCCGTTTTTGATGCGCCGGATGTGTTTGATATCAGCCGTTCACCCAATCCGCATCTGGCTTTTGGTGTCGGTATTCATACCTGTGCGGGCCTCGCGCTGGCGCGCCTTGAAGCACGCATCGCGATCGCGCGTCTGGTCGCGCGCTTTGCGCAATTGGAATTAAGCGGCGCGCCGCAACGTGCACGCCGCGCGCGCTTTCGTGTACTACAGCACTTGCCGGTTGTTTGTCGTTAAGGGCGCGACCTCAGCCAGCGTCGAATTGACGGCTGAGCCCGGCCCAACAGTCCTGATAATCGGCCTGTAAGGTTGGCGCCGCCAAAGCCCAAGCGGTGAGCTTGAACACATGGCGGCTCTCGAACATACAGGCCAGGCCATGTTCCTGCTTCACCGGTATCAGGTTTGCATTTGAGCCCCCGGCAAAAACGCCCGCATCGGGCCCATGGGGTACAAAACTATTGTGCACACTCACGCCACCCGGCTCGAAGCCGCCTTGTTTGGCATCGTACTGGCCGCGGATCAGGCCCATGAACTCGCTCATGACATTGCGATGGAACCACGGTGGGCGAAAACTATGTTCGGCCACCACCCAGCGCGGTGGAAAAATCACGAAGTCGAGATTTGCCACGCCCGGTGTATGGGAGGGCGAGGTAAGTACGGTAAAGATCGATGGATCGGGATGATCGAACGTCACCGAGTTCATGGCGTTAAAACGCGCCAAGTCATACTTGAATGGCACCGCCGTACCAACCCACGCCACGACATCGAGTGGGCAATGCGCGAGTGCGGCTTGGAAGAGCCTGCCTTGAAATTTTGTGATGAGTTCAGCGGCGAGATTGTCATCAACAAAATGCGCAAGCGGCGTCATGAAGTCACGCCCGTTGGCAAAACCATCGGAGCCCACCGGTCCGCGTTCCGGCAGGCGCAAAAAGTTACCGTAGTTTTCACAGACATAACCACGCGCCGGGCTATCGATGAGATCGACCTTAAACTTCATACCCCGTGGCACCAGCGCAATCTCGCCGGGAGCCACGCTCAACAAACCGCACTCGGTGTGCAGCAGTAGTGCGCCGCTTTGAGGTACCAGCAGCAGTTCACCGTCACTGTTCTGCAAATACCGCCGGCCCATGCTCTGCGTGGCGCTGTAGAGATGCATCGCAAGGCCAAGCTGCGCGTGGTTATCACCATTGCTCGCAACCGTTTTTAAGCCGTCGAGGAAATCATGGGGCTGGTGGTCGATGGGCAGCGGGTCCCAGCGCAGAGGTGTGGGTGGTGTCACGGCTTCGTCACAAGGCGCAGTGCGTAACAGCCCCGCCGGCCGCAAATGCTGGCGGCCCGCCACAACCGACGGGCGGATGCGATAAAACCAGGTGCGGCGATTCTCCGCCCGTGGTGCGGTGAAGGCGGTATAGCTGAATTTTTCGGCATACAGGCCATAGGGCGCACGTTGGGGAGAAAACTGCCCCCGTGGCAGCGCGCCCTCTAGCGCCTCACTTTCGAATTCGTTGCCAAAGCCGGTCTGGTATTTGAGCTCGTCCATCACTGCACCTGCGGTTCATGCGCCGAGCGGCGCGCTATCACGGCTATTATAGGCACCGGTCCGGGGTGCCCAGACTGATCTGTAATGGAGAGCCGCCGATGTCAGCGTCGAATCCGAGTGCCGTCGCGCAAGCCGCCGCCCGCGCGCTGTTGGCCGATCAC
>JAYUQF010000479.1:0-8225 GCA_043756885.1 Pseudomonadota bacterium | reverse complement strand
ACTCGCACTCGCCGCCCTGATCACAAATCGGGCAATCGAGCGGATGATTGATCAGCAGGAATTCCATCGTCGCGTGTTGGGCTGCGACTGCTTTGGGTGAACGGGTGTACACCTTCATGCCGTCCATGACGGGTGTCGCACAGGCTGGCATGCATTTTGGCGCGCGTTCCACTTCCACCAGACACATGCGGCAATTTGCCGCCACACTCAGATGCTTGTGGTAACAAAACCGCGGCACGTAAATACCCGCTGCATCGGTCGCTTCGATGAGCATCGCACCCTTGCGCGCGTCGATGGCCTGGCCATCGACCTCTATCTTTATATGCTCGTCAGTCATGCCTGTTTTACGTGTTAATCAGGCCGCAGCCGAGTGGCCACGCGCTTCCAGAATGTTATGCCCGTGTTCAATGTAATACTCGAACTCGTGGCGGAAGTGTTTGATGAAACTGCGCACTGGCATTGCTGCCGCATCACCCAGCGCACATATGGTGCGGCCTTCTATCTTGCTCGCGACCAGATCAAGTTTGTCCAGATCTGTCACGAGACCTTCACCGGCAACAATGCGTGAGAGCATGCGGTAGAGCCAGCCCGTGCCTTCGCGACAAGGTGTGCACTGGCCACATGATTCAGCGTAGTAAAAGCGCGAAATCCGACACAGCACTTTAACCATATCGGCACTGTCGTTAAGCACAATGACCGCGCCCGAGCCGAGCATCGAGCCGCCTTTGGAAATCGAGTCATAGTCCATATCGAGTTCAAGCATGGCGGCACCGGGCAATACCGGCACCGAGGAGCCTCCCGGGATCACAGCCTTGAGTGGTCGACCGTCCAGTACCCCGCCAGCAAGTTCCAGCAGCGTTCGGAATGGCGTGCCCATCGGAATTTCAAAATTGCCGGGTTTGTTGACGTGCCCGCTGACGGAAAAAATCTTAGTCCCGCCGTTATTGGGTTTGCCCAGGCTCGCGAACCACTCCGCACCGTTGCGCAGTATGGTCGGCACAGACGCAAGCGTCTCGGTGTTATTGATCGTAGTCGGCTTGCCGTAGAGGCCAAAGCTGGCCGGAAACGGCGGCTTAAAACGCGGCTGCCCCTTTTTACCTTCCAGCGATTCGAGCAAAGCCGTTTCTTCGCCGCAAATATAAGCGCCGGCGCCGAGGTGATCGTGCAGATCGAAGTTGATACCCGAGCCTTGAATGTTTTTGCCAAACAGGCCGGCCGCGTAAGCGTCCTTCAGGGCGTTCTGGAAATTGATCGCCGGCTCATCCATGAACTCGCCACGCATATAGTTGTAGCCAACAGTGGCGCCCATGGCATAACCGGCGATAGCCATGCCCTCCACCAGTGCGTGGGGGTTGAAGCGCAGGATATCGCGATCCTTGCAGGTACCGGGCTCACTCTCATCGGAGTTGCATACCAGGTAGCGCTGCATATCGCCCTTGGGCATAAAACTCCATTTGACGCCAGCCGGGAAACCGGCACCGCCGCGACCGCGCAGGCCCGCAGCCTTGACCACTTCGATGATGTCAGCGGGTGGTGTTTTTTCCTGCAGAATTTTTTCCCAGGCGCTATATCCACCAATCGACCGATAGGTTTTCATCGACCACGGCTCGGGCAGGTTGCGCGTGGCGTAGCAGGTAAGGTCCAGCTTGATGTCGGTCATGCGAGCGCGTCCAGAATTTGATCGACCCGATCGATGGTGAGGTTTTCGTGGTAAACGTGATTGACCTGCATCATCGGCGCACCGCAGCACGCGGCCAGACATTCTTCTTCCGGCTTGAGAAAGATGCGGCCGTCTGCGGTCGATTCACCAATACGTATGCCGAGTTTCTTCTCGACGTGAGCCACGATGTTGTCACTGCCACGCAGCATGCACGAGACATTGGTACAAATCGCAACGTTATTGCGCCCGCAGGGCGACGTCTCGAACATCGAATAGAAGCTCGCCACTTCATAAACCGCGATATGCGGTAGTTCGAGATAATCGGCTACTGCGTCCATCAGCGGCGTGGTCAAAAAGCCCTTGTTTTCGTGCTGTACTTCCGTCAGCGCCGCCAGCACCGCCGACTGCTTGCGTTCGGGTGGGAATTTTGCCGCCCACGCATCGATCACCGTGCGCGCATGATGGGATAACAGCGGGTTGTGGTCGTCGCTCATGATACTGACCTAACGGTCGATCTCTCCAAATACAACATCCATGGTGCCGATCACGGCGACCACATCGGCCAGCATATGGCCCTTCACCATCTCGTTTATAGCCGATAAATGCGCAAAGCCCGACGCGCGTGCCTTCAGACGATAGGGTTTATTGGCACCATCGGAGACCAGGTAGATGCCGAACTCACCTTTGGGATGCTCAATCGCCGCATAGACTTCACCGGCCGGCACACAGTAGCCCTCGGTGAAGAGTTTGAAATGGTGGATCAGCGATTCCATATCGCCCTTCATGGCGGCCCGGTCGGGCGGTGTCAGCTTATGGTCGTCAATTATCACTGGACCCGGGTTGACGCGCAGCCAGTCGACACATTGCTGCATGATACGCACCGACTGGCGCATCTCTTCGACCCGTACCAGGTAGCGGTCATAACAATCGCCGTTGACCCCGACCGGTATGTCGAAGTCCATGTGCGCATAAACTTCGTAGGGCTGCTTTTTGCGTAGGTCCCACGCCAACCCTGATCCACGCAGCATCGGGCCCGTGAACCCTAATTCGAGCGCGCGTTCGATCGTCACAATTCCGATGTCAACGGTGCGCTGTTTCCAGATCCGATTGTCGGTCAGCAGCGTTTCATACTCGTCGACACAGGCCGGGAAGCGGCGGCAGAAGTCCTCGATGAAATCAAGCATCGAACCGCTACGATTGCTGTTCTGGCGCTCAACGTCTTTAGCGTTATGCCACTTCGACACTTGGTAGCGTGGCATCGTTTCAGGCAGATCACGATAAACACCGCCGGGCCGGTAATAAGTCGCGTGCATGCGTGTCCCTGACACCGCCTCGTAGCAGTCCATCAGATCTTCACGTTCGCGGAAACAATAGAGAAACATGGTCATCGCGCCGATGTCGAGGCCATGGGCGCCAAGCCACATCAGGTGATTGAGGATGCGGGTGATTTCGTCGAACAGCACGCGGATGTATTGCGCTCGTATCGGCGCCTTTATACCGCACAGTTTTTCGATGGCGAGCACGTAGGCGTGTTCGTTGCACATCATCGAAACGTAATCGAGCCGGTCCATGTAGCCGATGCTCTGATTGAACGGCTTGTTTTCGGCCAGTTTTTCGGTGCCCCGATGCAACAGGCCGATATGCGGATCGGCACGCTCTATGACTTCGCCGTCCATCTCAAGCACTAAGCGCAGAACACCATGCGCCGCCGGATGCTGCGGCCCGAAATTGAGCGTCAGGTTGCGGATCTCAGGCATCGCCGGGCTTGCTCACGGGTTTCGAGGATTGTAACCACGACTCTTCGCGGATCACGCGTGGGACGAGCGTACGCGGCTCGATGCTGACAGGCTGGTTGACCACTCTTCCGCGCTCCGGGTCATAACGCACCTCAACATAGCCCTCGAGCGGGAAGTCCTTGCGGAACGGATGGCCAATAAAACCGTAGTCGGTGAGGATACGACGCAAGTCGGGGTGACCATCAAACAACACGCCGAACAGGTCGAATACTTCCCGTTCGTACCAGTCGGCAACTGGCCAGATCTCAACGACCGATGCAATCCGCGGTGGCTCGCCGTCGAGTCTGGCTTTGACCCGCAGGCGCAGATTGTAAGTGACCGACAAAAGCTGGTAGACAACGGCAAAACGCTTGCTGACGGTCTCAGGATTTTTGACGGAATTGCGCGACACCCCGCGGCTGAAGCCCGAGGACGTAGCCTCGGTTTGCCAGTCGGCCTGACCATAAGTCAGATAGTCAACGCCGCTCAGATCCGAAAGCTGAGTAAAGGCCACACTCGCGGTGTCTTTCAACAACCGGCACACGTGGTAGATTCGAGCTGGGTCAACGTCGATGGTCAACTCATCACGTTCGATACGCCGCTCAAGCAGGGCATCGCCCAGCAGTGCAGCGAGGGTGCTCGCCAAAGAATCCAGTTTGCTGTGCAGGGTCACTTTCAGTCTAGGAACGGTTGATTGTTGTGGTCCGCTTAATCTTGTTCTGCAACTGGATGATGCCAAACAGCAGGGCTTCGGCGGTCGGCGGGCAGCCCGGCACATAAACATCGACCGGCACGATACGATCGCAACCGCGCGTCACAGCGTAGGAGTAGTGATAGTAACCGCCACCGTTAGCACACGAGCCCATCGAGATCACCCATTTGGGCTCGGTCATCTGGTCGTACACCTTGCGTAGCGCGGGTGCCATCTTGTTGACCAAGGTACCGGCCACAATCATGACGTCCGATTGCCGGGGGCTCGGCCTGAACACGATCCCAAAACGGTCAAGGTCGTAGCGTGAAGCGCCGGCATGCATCATTTCCACTGCGCAACAGGCGAGGCCGAAAGTCATTGGCCACATTGATCCGGTACGCGCCCAATTCACCACCGTATCGACAGTCGTGGTCACAAAACCACGGTCCTGAACTTCACTCATTCCCATTCCAATGCCCCTTTACGCCACTCGTATACGAAGCCGACGGCAAGGACACCGAGAAACACCATCATGGCCCAGAAGCCGTAGGTGCCAATCTTGTCGAGCACGACTGCCCAGGGGAAAAAAAAGGCAATTTCGAGATCAAAAATGATGAAGAGAATGGCGACCAGGTAATAGCGCACATCGAACTTCATGCGTGCGTCTTCGAAAGCTTCGAAGCCACACTCATAGGGCGAGGACTTCTCGCTGTCAGGACGATGAATGCCGAGGATCCCACCGATGCCGTAACTGGCTGCCAGCGATACCACGCCAATCGCCACCCCGATGGTAATGAAGATCAGAATCGGCAGGTAAAGCTCAAGCACGAATCGTTTGACTCCACTGCGCTATCAGCGCGTCGTTCTACCGGCACTCGATATTAACTCAATACGTCCCACGTACCGGACTCGGACTACAAACATCGTCGAACCGGACGAACAATTCTTCGCGATCATCATTCCGGCGCAGGGCTAAGTAGCCTGGCGGCGGACTGCTCATCTGGTGCCGACGGACGGACTCGAACCGTCACGCCTCTCGGCACAGCCACCTCAAGGCTGCGTGTCTACCAATTCCACCACGTCGGCTGAGCAGGTCGCGATAATCGCAGGCTTACCGCGATCAACTGGCGCGCAATCATACGGAATGCAGCAGGCGCAATCCATAAAAAACTGCCTTGAGATCAAATCATCCTTTCAAGCTTCGTCTATTTTCCGGGCGTTGTGCCATCGCCTGCACCCGGCGTGGCAATGACGGCCGGTTGGAGAGGCGTTGGCACATCAGCGGCCGGGACACTGACAGCAGCAGGCGCAGTTGTTGTCGCCGCTGGTGGCACCGGCACATCAAGTGCTTTGCCTTGGGTCGCTTTATCGACCAGATCACCGACGTCGATCTTGTTCGGGACATCGGGCGCTAGTGCCGCACCCGGTGCGCTTTGGGTTGCGACTTGATCGAGCAGGCTGACTTGTTTGGTGGTTTGGCTATATAGGTAGGCCAGCAGCAGACTGTTAGAGAAAAACAGCACGGCCAATATCGAGGTCAAGCGGGTCAGAAACGACGCCGAGCCGCGTGGACCAAATACCGTCGAAGATGCGCCACTGCCAAAAGCCGCGCCGGCCGTCGCACCTTTGCCCTGCTGCAGGAGAATGACGCTGATCAGCAGCAAGGCCAGAAGAATATGCACGGCCAGCAGGACGGTAAAAATCATGATCTATCTCCAGAGTCGTGTCGGTCGCGCGCTTAAGCGAGTGCGGCACGGCATATAGCAATGAACGACGTGGCGACCAGCGCCGCACCGCCGATAAGTCCGCCGTCGATGTCGGGCATGGCAAACAATTCCGCAGCATTGTCGGGTTTAACGCTGCCGCCGTAGAGAATACGCACGTGCTGGGCAAGGCCCGGGTCGACACCCGCTAAACGCCGCCGAATGGCGGCATGTACAGCTTCGGCTTGTGCCGGGCTCGCCGACTCACCGGTACCGATGGCCCACACCGGCTCGTAGGCAACTACTATTTGGGCCAGCAGGCTGGCAGCGTCGGGCAGGCTCAATAAAACATCGAGCTGGCGGGCAATCACGGTTTCGGTGGCGCCACTCCGGCGTTCGGCGAGGGTTTCCCCAACACAGAAGATGGGCGTGAGGCCTTGGCCACAGGCCGCTTTAAGCTTGGCGAGCGTGCGCGCGTCGGTGTCGCTGAACATCTGGCGTCGCTCGGAGTGGCCGATGATGGTGTAGGCACATCCACAATCTGCGAGCATGGCGGCCGCCACCTCGCCCGTATAGGCGCCGGCTTCGTGCTCGGAACAGTCCTGGGCGCCGAGCGCCACACGGCTGCCCGCGACGCTCGCACCGACCAGTTCCAGATACGGCGCTGGCGGACAGAGCACCACATCGAGCGCATTATCCAGCCCCGCGTCGACAACCGCGCGAGCGAGCTGCGTTGCCATCGCCCGCGAGCCGTTCATCTTCCAGTTGCCGGCGACAAGTCGCCGCCGCTCATTACTCACGGATGGGTCAGTCAAGGTGCAGTTCGGGCCAGGGTGAAAAGCGGCCAAGCTTAGCGGCGCAGGCCGGGGAGATCAATGCGATGCATTTGCGCGACCCTCTCAGGGCACGAGGTGTCACGCGCGCGGCGCAGCGTTTGGCAACTCTTCGCCTTTGCCATCGAGACCGACCAGCGCGCATAACTCGTCGCGCAACGCACCACCGAGCTCTACGGTCTGGCCACCACGCAGATCCGCCGGCAGCATCACATTACCGAAGCGCACCCGGATCAGACGGCTGACTTTAACACCTTGCGACTCCCACAAGCGTCGCACCTCACGTTGACGGCCGCTCTGTACTACGCAGTAGTACCAGCGATTGGCACCATCGCCTTCGCCCTCGACAATGTCATCAAAATGAAATCGCTCGTCATCGATTTCTACGCCATCGCGCAGGCGTTGCAGCATCTCGTCTTCAACCTCGCCAAAGATTCGCGCTGCGTATTCGCGGTCGACACGATAGCGAGGATGCATCAGGCGGTGGGCAAGCTCACCGTGATTGGTAAACAGTAACAGGCCGCTGGTATTGATGTCCAAGCGGCCGATATTGATCCAACGGCCGCGCTCGATACGCGGCAGATCCTCGAAGATATTGGGCCGGTTCTGTTCGTCGCTACGGGTGCAAACCACACCGGAGGGTTTGTTGTAAGCCAGCACATGCAAGTCCTGGCTGCCACCACTGACGCGTAATACACGGCCATCGTCCAATTGCACGCGGTCGCCCGGTCCAACCCGCGCGCCGGTCTCAGCGCGACGGCCATTGATACGGATCCGACCCGCTTCAATCCAGCGCTCGATTTCGCGGCGCGATGCCCAGCCGGCACGGGCCAGCACCTTTTGGATGCGCTCGCCGCTTGTTTCAGTCATGGCCGCAGCCGTTCAAGCGCCCACCGCCGGTGATTTGTCTTGCTGAGTCATTGCCTGATCCTGATCAGTTGCAGCGATACCATCGGCCATTACTGCAACAGCGCCATCGCTCGCACCAGCCACAGTGCTGAGCGCCGGCTCGTCCAGTGCCGCGTGCTCCTCGTCCATCACGATGTTGGCGAATAAATCGGCATTGATAGCGTCAAAATCCTTGAGCTCAGCCAGACTCGGCATCTCGGCCAAGGATTTCAAACCGAAGTAGTCCAGGAACTCTTTAGTTGTCGCATACACCGCTGGACGACCAGGCACATCACGATGTCCGACAACACGCACCCAATCGCGTTCGAGCAACAGACGCATGATATTGCTGCTGACAGCCACACCACGCACGTGTTCGATCTCGCCACGCGTGATGGGCTGTCGATAGGCGACCAGGGCCAGCGTCTCAAGCAGCGCACGGGAATAACGCGGTTTACGCTCTTCCCACAGGCGCGACACCCGGTCGGCATACACGGCACGGGCCTGGAAGCGAAAACCGCTGGCCACTTCTACCAGCTCGACCCCGCGTTCGGCGTAGTCAACTTCAAGCGCGCCCAGCACGTTGCGCAGCACGTCGCGACTGGGCCCGCCGCCGCCTTCTTCTTCAAGCAGCTTGGCGAGACGTTCAACACTCACCGGCGCATCGGACGCCAT
>JAYUQF010000478.1:0-3041 GCA_043756885.1 Pseudomonadota bacterium | reverse complement strand
ACGAAGCGCGCAAGGCATCGGCTTATGGCGCGTTATGGCTGTTCGTAGCGCTACTCGCCGGCGCGTTTGTCGCAAGCTTGGCGGCAACCTTTGGCGGTCGCTCTCGCGACGCTTGAGTTCCATCACCAATCGACTCCAAGGGGGTCACCATGCGCTCACTCCTGTTATTGTTTCTAGGCATTCCAATTCCGATCATTATTTTGATTGCGTTATTTATGCGTTAATTGTTGAGTCGTTACTACCGCCAGTACAAAGAGCGAGGTTGACTTTGACCGCCACTGCAAGCGCGCCAAAGTTCAAGGTTTCGCTCTGCGCACTGGCACTCCTGACACCATCACGCTTATAACGATTACGCAGAAGCCAGCACGTTATGCGCATCTTGGTGACCGGTGGCACAGGATTTATTGGCGGCGCAGCCGCCAGCTGTTTACTGGACCGCGGCGACTCGGTAGTTATCCTTGCCCGCTCGCCGGCCCGCGCCAGAGCGCTTGAGGATCGTGGCGCCACTATCGTCGTGGGGGACGTGCGCAACCCGGACGCGGTCACGCGCGCCGCCGCGGGATGTGAGGCGGTGTTACACGCCGCCGGCTTGCCGCGCCCGGCGACCTGGAAGTCGTTTCGCGCGACGCACATCGACGGCACGTGTAACGTGCTTGCCGCCGCCAGAAAACAAGGTGTGAGGCGCGTTGTTACTCTAGCCTCGCAGGCCGTTCTTTTTGCTGGACGCGATTTACTCGGGGTCGACGAGAGCCACGCATACCCGCGCAGCTACATCGATCCCTATTCCGCCACCAAAGCTGCAGGCGAGCAGATCGCGCTGGCACAAAATGACAGCGGTCTCGAAGTCACCAGTTTGCGTCCCGCTGTGGTCTGGGGTCGCGGCGATACCACCATCCTGCCCATTTTTGCGCGGCTGGCGCAGTCTGCTGTTGGTGTGCCGATATGCGGCGACGGCCTCAATCTGGAAGCCACAACCCATATCGACAATCTCGCCGACGCGATGCTCGCCGCGCTCACTGCGCCCGCAGCACCCGGCCGTGTTTACTTCGTCGTCGATGCGTTCCAAATAAGCTCGCGCGACTTTTTATCGCGCCTGCTTGAGGCCGCAGGGGTTCGCCCACGCTTTTTTAAAGTCCCACGCTTGCTCGCGGTGCCCGCCGCCTGGACACTCGATCATGCTGCGGGGGCGCTCGGTCTACCCGTACCACTGGCGTATTTTGGTGTGCGTTCCGCGCTTAGTTCACGCTCAATCACAAGCACCCGCGCGCGTGACGAGCTGGGCTACCGGGCCCGCGTTAAGTTGGATGAGGGCTTGGCCGATCTTGGTGCGTGGGTCGCCGAAATCGGCGGCGCCAAGGCGCTTTTCCAAGGTCGGCACCTACGCTGACCGGCGCAAGCTTTACCAAACCAACATCGTTTCAACTTAGGATCAGGAGTTGCGCAAGATCCGGACGACCACCTCGCCCACCCGGATCCCTGGAGATCTGACGCAGCAGTTCCATCGCGCGCTCATGGGCCGGCGTTAAGACACCCACTCGCGCGCCCTCGGTGGTGATCGCCCCGCACAGATGTACTGCTTCACCCAGCTCGCCGCGGCTGATCTCACGCGCCAGCGTACTTGATACCCGTCGTGCCTGCCACGCGGCCCCATAGGCGGCAATGGCCCGCACACATGGCACCGCGAAGACCCGCGACAGACTGTCGGGCCGAAAACCCTGGATCGCCTCCAAGCGCCAACCCGCCGCACGCGCCACCTGCAAAGCTTCATCCAAGAGCACTCTAAACGCGCGAAAACTGTCGCGCCTGCGAAACACATCGCCGATTAGACCGCCGATAATCGCCGCCACCGGGTCCAGGCTCGCGTTCAACATCAGCTTCGCGTGCCTGTATGCATCGATATCATCGGCCAGTCGCACCGCCTGCAGATTGGGCTCAAACGCACCCGCCAGCCACGCGGTCACCTCATTTGCGCTGCGCCGTTGCAGGGTCAAACATCCATTGCGCGTGCGCACGGCACGCCCGGGACCACTCGACGAGACGGCAAATTCGACAACGCCGTAGGCTATTGAGCGATTTCGCATCGCTGTTAGCGCCGGCATCAATCCGTTAGTGATGCACACAATCGGTATCCACATCGGGATCCGCAGTGCGGCCGACTCGGCCACTGCTGCCGAGGTCGCGAGAACAACAACGTCGCCGTGGCGAAACAGCCCCGGTCGTGAAACGGACGCGGAAACCTCAGACTCAAGCGGTGCTAGCGTCGTAATACCGCGGGCCGCGAATGCGGCGCGTACGGAATCGGAGCTATCGACGACGAGTAACGGCACGCCACTGCGCAACGAGGCGGCAAGATGTGAACCCACAGCGCCCGCGCCGACGATTACCACGCGCGCATACCGCGACGCGGCGCCAACATCACCATCAGTGTTCTGGCGTGCGTGAGACTTCGTCCAGCTTAGTGCTGCCATCAGGACTGAGGTCGCTTAACAAACATGCACGACCTCTTTTGCATCTGATCATTACGTGACGCTTTTACCGCCGCCTGCTCGTCACCGGTAATGCGCCCCGATTGGCGCTGGTTAAATGCGCTCGGAACACTAAGCGAGGTGTCGTGTGGGCGGGGCAGTATTGTCGGACGAATCCAATACAAGTCGTCTGTGCGTCATCGCACTTATACGACTCTAAGGCATCGCGTACAGCCAGCGCGTGTGCCAGCGAACGGATGAATCAATTGCGCTCAGGGACCATGACGCCCCACCGTACCGGCGGTATCCAAGCAACGCTGCTCCCCCTCACAAGGCCTTGGTCGAAACGATGGAACAATCACCCCCTATTGCGTCCACCCAACACAAATCAGCCGCAACTTCGAGTGCGCCGCTGTTTGTGATTTTCAACATCGCCGCCGGTCATGACACTAGCGTTGCTGTGCGTGCTGCCATCGAGCATGCTTGCCGTGACGCCTCACGCGAGCTGCATGTGATGGTCGTCGAGGACCCACAGCGTATAACCGAGTTGGCCCGCGCAGCAGTAACCCGCGCTCG
>JAYUQF010000477.1:0-3047 GCA_043756885.1 Pseudomonadota bacterium | reverse complement strand
CCGCCGCTCCCAGACGACAGCGTGGTGCCCAGCCAATACCAGGTCCTGCTCAGCGAAATCCTCGACGAGATCGGCGGTGATGGTCAAAGCGCGGCGCTGCGCGCCGCCCGCATCCGCCAATTTTTCTTCGACCACTTCAAGTACAGCCTCATCCAACCCAATACTTTCGCCTGGCGGACACCGCTGGCAGATTTTCTGCGGCACACCCGGCGTGGGCATTGTGAATATTTCGCCAGCGCAACGGTGCTGCTCTTGCGTGCCGCTGGGATCCCCTCGCGTTACGCGGTGGGTTATGTAGTTGAGGAGTACAGCGCCTTGGAGCGCGCCTATATATCGCGCGCGCGCCATGCCCATGCGTGGGCGCTGGCCTATGTTGATGGCGCCTGGATCACGGTCGACGCCACACCTGCCGAGTGGTATGCCCTGGAAGACCAACGCGCCTCGCGCTGGCAGCTGCTACAGGATATTGGCGCATGGCTGGTCTTTCGTTATCAACGCCTGAGCCAAGCCGACTTCAGTGAAATGACCGACTATTTACTGTGGCTGGTGCCGCCCTTGGCGGGCTTTTTGTACTGGCGTTTACGTCGCAGTCCGATGGCCGTACGCGCCTCAAATCTCAAAACGTCCCGCACGGACCCAACACCGCCGTCACTGCTGGCTTTGTTACTCGACCAGCTAGCCGCACGTGGCTTGCAGCCGGCAGCGGGCGAAACCATGGCGCGCTTCCTGCGGCGCGCAGCGCCAGCGGCCAGTGGCGGAGTAGAACGCGATGAGCTGCTGCGTTTGTATTACCGCATGCGCTACGCGGACGCCGCTCCTGAGCTGCACGGGCAGTTGCAGGCACGGCAGCAAGACTATTGCGCCGCGTTATCCGCTTGAGCTCGCGAGCGCTTCGCGAAAACGCAGACGCTCTTCAACGGAGTCAATCTGACGAATGTAGTGGTCTGCCACCAGCGGTGGAATCAGGCCCTGGAATACCGCTCTGCGCTTTTCGTCCAGCGACAGGCCACGGGCCTCAAGGAAGGCCTGCGGCTCAATGGCGCCTCGCGCCAGCATCAAATTATTCTCGTTGGCGACATCGCGCATGACGGCGTGGTTAGGTGTCAGTCGCGCGAGCACAAAATTGTGGGAGGCAAGACGATTATCGTAGATGGCACGGATTTCGAGCTTGTAACCGCCGATCAGGATCGGATTGATGGTCTCCTCAAGTTGCGACTCGAGATTGGTGATGCGCGTTAATACCAGCTCCGACCAGTTTGTGCCTGGCTCGTCAAAGCCTGACAGCGCGGCGTAGATCTCGACGATGTTATTAATGGTCAGGCCGCTATATATATCGTGAATAAACGCGTAATTGCGCGCCGCCACCAAGCTGTCGAAATCACGAAACCCGAGTCCGCGATGAACGGCTTCAAGCGCCGGCACGATCGCGTTGAAACCCAACCCGCACAACAGCTGCGGCATACGCAGACCGAGCTGTTGAGCGATGTGTTCACGCCGCAGATCGTTATCACCCGTCGTTGCCGAGCGGCTGGCGGCGAAGATCGCCAACAGTTCGTCGGCACCGACGTGCAACAGAGTGTCGAAAGAGAACACCGGCGCCATCGTTCAGTCCTGCCACTGTGCCAGCACACGGCCATCAACCACATTCACTTGCAGCTCGCTCAAGCCCCATTTTGCGCCGCGGCTGCAGCGCCCATCGGGCAATGAGAACTGCCACCCGTGCTGCGCACACACCACCTGCGCGCCCTTGATAGCACTGCCCATGAGTTCCATACCTTGGTGGGAACAATAGGCCTTGTAGACGCGCACACTTGCGCCTTCACGCCACACCAACAGTGGGCGACGCCCGCAACTGCGTTTTACCGTCTGGCGTTCCGGCAGTGTTGCCAGGGGCCCGACGTCCAGGACCTCCAGCGCCGGATCGGGGCCGTCGGTTTTGGTGCCCAGGGCCTCAAAACCTTCCACGCCATGTTCGATCAATACATCAACCGCCCACACGATGCGGCTTAATCCGAGGGCCGGAAATGCCATCATCAGGGCGTCGAGCACTTCATCGGCACTGACACCAACCTCGAAAGCTTTGCGAGTGTATTGCACCAGGCCGAGTTCGGTTTCAACCGCGACCTTGGTGATCACCGAAATCAAGGCGCGCGTTTTGGGATCGAGACGACTGCCGTTGTCCTTCGCAAATTTGAAATAAGCGCCCATTGCATCGGGGCGCGCTTTAAGCAGGAAATCGAGTGCGCGACTCATGGTTCACCTGGGCTGGTTGCTGAAGGTTGATGGGCAACACGACGGCCGTGTGTTTGCCATTCTAAACGCGCTGTGGGTTCGGGCACACAACCGCTTTGTGTCTTCGCAGGCAGTGCTTGCGGATCATGAAGCGCACTCAAGAGCCACCAGTGCGAGCTCGATATCGGCCATCACGACCCGCGTGGCGACGCCGAGTTCTGGCGCAAAAACACCCGTGCGGTAGTCCTCAAGCATGAGTTGCACAACCCGCAGAGCCGGCGTCAATTCACCGCTGGCTGCGACCAGCGCGCCGAGTCGTAGCGCCAGGGGCGCGACCGTTGCGAGCTTGTGCAGATCTTTGCCAGGATTTGAATCGACGCGTTCCAGGCGCCGCGTGATTGTGTCCAGGGAACGTGTGACGCGACGCAGTCCGGCATTGTCCAGATAATCCATCGCCAGCGGCCCCAATAACAGCGTCAGTTGCGCCTCAACATCGCTACGCGCCGCCGCCGGGACCTGCGCCAGCAATGCGCGCAAGCTGGCAGCGCGCTGCAACTGGCTGGTGAGAACTGTGGCCGCGGCCATGATGTCGGCCGCCAGCGAGTGGTGGAAATCAAGGCGCAGCGCCAGGTAACCAGCCGCCGTGCGCGGTGCTCGCTCGCGGGCGAGAAGTCGCCGCGCCGCGCCCAGCACCAAGGCCTCGAGGGGTGAGCGCCGATGGCCGAACAAGGCCGCTAACAAGCCAAGTTCCCGTGCGCCGGGAAAGTCGCGCTGCAGGTGACGGATGACACTGCCGCTGTCCAACCACAACAAAC
>JAYUQF010000476.1:0-3048 GCA_043756885.1 Pseudomonadota bacterium | reverse complement strand
TGCTGACCTCGGCCCTGGTGCTGGCGGCCGCTGGCTGGGGCATGGTGCGCGTGTTGGGGCGGCTGCGCGCACAAACCCGCATGAGCTGGCGTTTCGGGCTCGCCAGTGTCGCGCGGCGTGCGCGTTTGTCGGTACTGCAGACCACTGCCATCGGCCTCGGTTTGGCGGTCATCCTGTTACTCGGACTGGTGCGCAATGATCTGTTCCGACAATGGACCGCCCACCTGCCGGCTGACGCCCCCAATCAATTCCTGATCAACATCCAGCACGACGAAGTGGCAGCGATGCGCACGTTTCTCACCGCGCAGGCTGGAGTTGTTCCGCAGTTTTATCCGATGGTGCGCGGCCGGCTGGTCAACATCAACGGTGCCGCCGTCGTGCCTGAGAACTACAGCGACCAGCGCGCGCGACGACTGGCGGATCGCGAATTTAATCTCTCCGCCGCCAACAAGCCCAAACCCGACAATCGCATCGTCGCCGGGCAGTGGTGGCACCCTGATGCCCGAGGGGAGCTGTCGGTGGAACAAGGCATCGCTGAAACCTTAGGCATCACACTCGGCGATGACCTGACGTTCCTGGTCGCCGAGCGTGAAATGCACGGCCGCGTGACCAGTCTGCGCAAAGTTGATTGGGACAACTTTCAGGTTAATTTTTTTGTTGTGACCACACTCGATTTGCTCGCCACTGCGCCGGCAACCTATATCACCAGTTTTCGTCTCGACGGCGCGTCGCCCGGCCTCATGGCGCAATTGGTAGCGCAGTTCCCCAGCGTAACGGTGGTCGACATCGATGCTTTGATGGGACAGGTCAGGTTAGTCATGGACCGCGTCGCACAGGCCCTGACCTGGGTTTTCATGTTTGCGCTTGCGGCTGGTGGCCTGGTTTTGGCTGCAGCGGTACAGGCCAGCCAGCGCGAACGCTTGGCCGATACCGTACTGCTGCGTACTCTGGGTGCCTCACGACGCTTCGTGCGCAGCGCGATACTCACGGAATTTATCGCTATTGGCATAGTTGCCGGTTTGCTCGCGAGCATCGGCGCGATGTTGACTGCGGCACTGATCGCAACGCAGGTGTTGGATGTGCCCTATGTCCCGAACTGGCGGATCCCGGTCGCGGGTATCGCCATGGCCATCGCCGGCCTGGTGTTGGTCGGTTTGCGCGTGGTGGGTAAAATTTTGCGTGAACCCGTGGTCCATGGCCTGCGCGAATCCCAATAAAGACAGCTGCAAAACTTTCGGCGTACGACACGATGATGTGGCGGCGCGCGCTTACCGCTGCCGGAGTAACACACATGCCTAAGTATCTCGGCAGATCGGATTTCGAACATGGCCGTCGCTCGCGCCTCGGTATCCTGGTGTGCAATCTCGGCACACCAGACGCACCCACCGCCCGTGCAGTACGGCGCTACCTCGCACAATTCCTCAGCGATCCGCGGGTGATTGAAACACCGCGTGTGCTGTGGTGGCCAATTCTGCACGGCATTATTCTCAATACCCGACCGCGCCGTTCCGCCCATGCGTATGCCAAAGTCTGGCAGGCCGATGGCTCGCCACTGCTGACCTTCTCGCAAAGCCTGACGCGCAAGCTTGGCACTGCACTGAACGCCACCGCAGACGATGGACTAGTGGTGGCGCTGGGCATGCGTTATGGCCAGCCATCGATCGCCAGCGCCCTTGAATCCCTGCTGGCCGCCGAGGCGCGCCGTATCCTGGTGCTGCCGCTCTATCCGCAATACGCGGCGCCGACCACGGCCTCGGTCATGGATGCGGTGTTTGCTTACTGCACGCGCCTGCGCTGGGTCCCGGAACTGAGATTCATCAACGACTATCACGCCGACCCACGCTATATCGCCGCGCTCGCGGATTCCGTGCGTATTTACTGGGCCGAACACGGCCGACCTTCACGGCTGCTGTTGTCGTTTCACGGCCTGCCACGAAAATATTTCCTGGCTGGTGATCCTTATTTCTGTCAATGCCAGGCCACGGCGCGCTTGTTATGCGAAGCCCTCGACCTCGCCGCCGATACCTGCCTGGTGACCTTTCAGTCGCGGGTCGGGCCGACCCGCTGGTTGGAACCTTATACCGATGTGACCCTGACCCAACTGGGCCAGGCTCGCACCGCGCGAGTGGACGTTTTGTGTCCGGGTTTTGCGGTTGATTGCCTGGAGACCCTGGAAGAAATCGCTATGCAAAATGCCGCGCGTTTTTGCGCCGCCGGCGGCGGCGAGCTGCGTTACATCCCGGCCTTGAACGACAGCCCGCGCCACATCGAAGCGCTGGCCGGCGTCGTCGAAGATCATCTCGGACAGTGGCGTGCTGCGGTCACAGACGCCCCCGAACACCGCGCCGCAGCGGCGCGCGCGGCACGCACGCTGGGCGCACCACGCTAGCTGTCAAGCGCGGATCTGTAACGCGCACAAACCGACTTGCCGCTCACTGTCACGCACAAATCCGTTGAGCGCATCGAGCAGTTAAGTACACCCGCGACCCTATGCGGTGATCGACTGCGCTACCAAGGGCCCTGCCACCTCACTCGATATGCGACAAAACCTGGGCCAAGGGCCGGCGCTGCTGCGTTATCACCGTCGCGGGGCGGCCATACCAGAACAGGCCGACGACAAATTCTCGCGCCGCGTGCACGCCGAGCATATGGAACAGCTCAGGGTCGCGGGTGATGGCGCCGGTTGTCCACTTGGTGCCTATGCCGTCGGCCCACAAGGTCAGCATCATGTTTTGCGCGGCACAACAGCAGGCCGCATAGTCCTCGCGCTCGCGCAGGGTGTCGTCGCTGCGCAAACAGGTCATTAACAACCAACCCGGCACTTCCAGCCAACGTTGGCGTTTGATTTGTGCGGCGCGATCACCTTTTGCGCTGCGCACCAGCTCAGTACTGCGCTCGATGATCTGTTTACGCACAAGCGCACCGAGCAGGTAGAACCGCCACGGCTCAGTACGATGATGATTGGGCGCCCAGCAACCGACCTCAATGGCACGTTCCACCACATCGTCAGCGATACGATCGGGCAGAAAATCATGGGTCGTGCGCCGC
>JAYUQF010000475.1:0-8281 GCA_043756885.1 Pseudomonadota bacterium | reverse complement strand
GCCAACGGCCAGCGACTATGACGGTTTTAATTTGCTGGCGTGGGACGGCGCAGCTTTGTCCTGGCTGTCTAACCAGGCGAATGCCTCGCGCACCCTGGATCCCGGCATCTACACACTCAGCAATGCGTTGCTCGACACACCATGGCCCAAAACCGAGCGTCTGCGCCGCGCCTTCATGCAGGTCATGCAGGGCGATGCCCATGCGCCTGTGCCGGCCTTACTGGCTGTGCTGCGCGATACGGCACGCGCCAGTGCGGCGCAGTTGCCCGATACCGGCATGGGGCCCGAACGGGAAAGCTGGTTATCGTCGATTTTTATCGAGGGCGAGGCCTACGGCACACGCTGCTCAAGCGTGCTGACCATCACCGACGCCGGCCTGGTCACGTTTTTCGAACGCCGCTATGACGGTAACGCGCGAGTCAGTGGTGACAGCTGCTTCGAATTTGTACTACCCGGCATGGGCGCTTAGCGCGCTGTGACGATGGCCAGCCGCCCACACCCAGTGCTCGAAGAAAAAAACACCTTGGCGGCGCGCTACGCGGACATACGTGCACGCTCGATTGCGCTCATCGCGCCGCTGTCGGCCGAAGATGCCTGTGTACAGGCGATGCCCGACACCAGTCCGGCTAAATGGCATCTGGCCCATGTCACCTGGTTCTTCGAGACTTTTGTGCTCGAAGCACATGAACCCGGCTTCAAGCCTTTTCATGTCGCTTTTCGGGCGTTGTTTAATTCCTACTACAACACACTCGGCACACAGTTTCCGCGCGCCGATCGCGGTTTGCTGACCCGACCCAGCCTGGACGAAGTGCTGACCTATCGGGCCGCTGTTGATGCGCGCGTGCTCAGGCTGATAAACACTGCCGACGCAGACCTGCGCGCCACTATCGAACTCGGTTTACACCACGAGCAGCAACATCAGGAACTGCTGCTGATGGACATCAAATATCTGCTGTCGTGCAACCCGCTATCGCCGGTTTATCAACCCGCAGATGCGCCCTTATCCCAGCCGCTCGCGGCGCTGACGTGGCGCACAATGGCGGCTGGCATTACCGCTGTTGGTCACTGCGGTGGTGGCTTTCATTTTGATAACGAAAGACCGCGCCACGATGTGTTACTCACGCCTTATGCCCTGGCCTCGCGCCTGGTCACAAACGGTGAATATCTGAACTTCATGGCAGACGGCGGTTATGTACGCCCGAATTTATGGCTGGCCGATGGTTGGGGCACACGCGAGCGGTGCGCGTGGCGCGCGCCGCAGTATTGGCGCGAATGTGACGGTGAATGGTTCGAGTTCACTTTGCGCGGACTGGAGCCACTCGACCGCAACGGTCCGCTGTGTCATGTCAGCCACTACGAAGCAGACGCCTACGCACAATGGGCCGCAGCGCGGCTACCAACCGAATTTGAGTGGGAGCACGCCGCACAAGCTCAAGCCGTAAACGTTGCAGGGCACGAGCACTCACACCTGCATCCCGCCGTGAGTCACAGCGCCTCGCAGTTTGACGATCTGTACGGCGTTGTGTGGCAATGGACCCGTTCGGCTTATTTGCCCTACCCCGGCTTCACCGCACCGGCCGGCGCCGTCGGCGAATACAACGGCAAGTTCATGAGCAATCAAATGGTATTAAAGGGCAGCTGTTGTGCGACACCGCGTGATCATGTGCGGGTCAGCTATCGGAATTTTTTCTACCCGCATCAGCGCTGGCCGTTCACCGGTATACGCCTGGCACGCGATCTATAGGCCTATTGGGCAGCGGGAATAAATTCTCTAGCGCAAGGCCACAAGCGCCCACACGCGTCGCTTGGTGCGCCCACTCACGCGCGTTAGTTGTCGCTCAGGCCGCTGCCAGCGCAACTTTGATCAAGACCTCAGCTTCGTCCTGAATGCGGCGCAGGTGTTCGGCACCGCGGAAGCTTTCGGCATAAAGTTTATAAACATCTTCGGTGCCCGATGGTCGCGCCGCGAACCAGCCTTGCGCCGTCACCACTTTCAGCCCGCCGATGGCCGCGCCATTACCTGGCGCATGGGTAAGGGTCTGGGTAATCAGGTCACCAGCCAGCGTGCTGACGGTCAAGGCACTGGGGCTCAGCTTGCCCAGTATGGTTTTTTCGGCCGGTGTCGCCGCCGCATCGATACGCGCATAAACCGGTTCGCCCAGCGTGGCGACCAGGTCGGCGTAACGCTGCCCGGGGTCGCGACCACTCGCGGCCATCATCTCGGCCGCCAGGAGATCCATAATCACGCCATCCTTGTCGGTGGTCCACACGCTGCCGTCGCGACGCAGAAACGATGCCCCTGCGCTTTCTTCGCCACCAAAACCAAGATCGCTGCATAACAGGCCAGCGACAAAATATTTGAAGCCTACCGGTACTTCCACCAGTCGGCGCCCAAGCCGCGCCGCGACACGATCGATGAGCGCGCTGCTGACCAGGGTTTTACCGATCGCGGCCGTCACCGGCCAGTGTGGTCGCGCCGTAAACAGATAATCGATGGCAACCGCCAGAAAATGATTGGGGTTCATTAGACCCGCGCTACGCGTAACGATGCCATGGCGATCACAGTCGGCATCGTTCCCGCAGGCGACGTCATAGCTGTCTTTCATCGCAATGAGTTTTGCCATGGCATAAGGCGACGAACAATCCATACGGATCTGGCCGTCCCAGTCCAGTGGCATAAATGCGAAGCGGCCATCTACCAGCGGGTTGACGACGGTGATATTGAGTCCGTAGCGTTCAGCTATCGGCGCCCAGTAAGCGACCGCTGAGCCACCCAGGGGATCGATGCCGATGCGCAGACCGGCGGCGCGTATAAGCTCCATATCGACTACCGCGCCAAGATCTGCGACATAGTGCTGCACATAGTCGTGACGGCGGGTAGTCGACGCTGTGGCAGCGCGCTGCAGCGGCAGACGCTTTACGCCGACTAACTTGGCGGCGAGCAGATCATTGGCGCGATTTTCTATCCACTTGGTGACGTCACTATCGGCCGGTCCACCTGTGGGTGGGTTGTATTTGATGCCGCCGTCTGCGGGTGGATTGTGTGAGGGCGTGATCACAATTCCGTCGGCGTAGCCGCGATCGCGTGCACGGTTGTAGCAGAGTATGGCGTGGGATATGACCGGGGTTGGTGTGTAACCGTCGTGAGCGTCGATTAGGGTCTCGACACCATTGCCGGCTAACACTTCCAGGCTGTCGCGCCACGCCGGCGCCGACAAAGCATGGGTATCGCGGCCGAGATACAGCGGTCCGTTGGTGCCTTGCGCCGCACGATACTCACATACTGCCTGCACGATGGCCTGCACATGGGCGCTGTTAAAACTGCACTTGAACGACGAGCCGCGATGGCCTGAAGTGCCGAATACAACACGCTGCTCAGACACGCTGGGGTCGGGACTCAAATCATCGTAGGCGGCCAGCAGACGAGTTAAATCGACGAGATTCTGAGGCTCGGCTTCGAGGCCAGCACGCGGATGCACAGACATGAAAACTCCTTATGCATGGCGGCAGATCCGCCACTAAAAAACCTGGCGTTTGCGCTGGCGGCGATACCGCAACGGCGCCTATCTTGCCACCGCACCAGACCACCAAGCACGACTGCGCTTACGCGCTGCCTCGCATGCGCCAGGCCAGCACGACGGTCAAGGCCAGCGCCATGGCGTTCAGCGCGGCACAACTCAAAAATGCCGCGCTGTAACTGCCGGTCGTGTCGAATAACCAGCCGGCCACATAAGGACCGATTGCTGCCGGCGCGCCTGCAACTGCGAAGATCATGCCGACGATGGCCGCCACATGGGCACGACCGAACAGGTCACCACACAAGGGCGGCAACAAGGTCACGCCACCACCGTAGGAAAATCCGAACAGCGTCGCCGCCATCCACAACATGCCCAGCGAGTCGGCGACAGCGAACAACAGGAAGGCCACCGTCTGCAAGGCAAACACACCGAGCAAAGCAGGTGTACGTCCCACCCAATCGGAAAACACACCGGACGATAAACGTCCGACCACACCGCCGATACCGATTGCACTGATCACCGATGCTGCCGCAACCTTGCCCACGCCCAAGTCCTCAGCAAAAGCAGCGGCATGGACAAAAGGGACAAATACCGGCACCCAAGTCATGAAATAGATGGCGATTAACAGCAGGAAAGGTTCGCTCCAGCACACCTCGCGTAAGGCCTTGCCGGGCCCCAGCGCAGTCAGCGGCGGCGGTATTGTTTCGCCATCGGGCCACAAGCCCACGGTTTCGGGATCGCGCACCATGAATCGTGCTGCTACCAACATACAACTGGCCGCGATGATCGCAATCACGGCCATACTCCAACGCCATCCCCACAGCGCGATCAGCGCCGCCGCGACGGCCGGCACGATCAGATTACCGAGGCTGCCGCCACTCGAAGCGAGGGCAACAGCAGTGCCGCGTTTGCGCGTGAACCAGCGCGAAACCGTGGCATTACACGGCACCCATGCCACGCTCATACCGAGTGCGGCGACCACGCCCAGGGTGATGTTTAGATGCCAGGGCTGCTGCACCAGCGCGCTGCTGCCCCAACCGAGGCCGAGCAGCACCGCGCCGATGGTGATGACCGGACGCGGACCAAAACGATCGGTCGCGCGCCCGGTCGCGGCGCTTAAAATGCTGTAGGCAAAAACATAAAGCGAATAGGGCAACGCCGTCGCGGCACGACTCCAGCCCAGTTCGGCCGCCATGCCGCTGACAAACACGCCGTAACTGAACTGCAGGCCGTAGGCAAAAAACAGCACACTGAACGCTGCGGCCACCACCAGCCAGCCGCGAAACAATCCGCCGCGCGCCTGGGTCAGGGCTGCGCCGCCCACGCCTGCATAACCAGTGGCCACACCGGCACGGCGTGGGTCACGGCGGCATTCGCCTGCGTGCTAGCCTGCGCTTGCAGCACTTCACTGAACACCTGCACGCCATCACCCTTGAGCATTGCGACGGCCATCTGATTGTTATCGGCATTCCACACCAGTCCCGCCTTTTCAGCGATATCAGGCACTGGGGTGAACTTCGATACGACAAAAAACAAGGCGCCTTCCTGCTGCAGGGCGCTGGCGGTTTTCAACAGAGATATGGCAGTGTCGTAGTTAGGGCCCAGTAGCGCCGTCATACGGCTTTTGATCATGGGCTGATCGTAGAGATTCACGATATTCGGGTCGAGACCGACCAAAGGTTTCAACAGCGCCCACATCAATTGTGCGGGGCTGGGCATTAACAGGGCTGGCACGATGCAGGCCGAGAGCAGCAGGCATACGGCGGCCAGTTGCAGCCTGGAGGCATTTTGTTTCGTCAAAACTTAATCCCAATGGTGAGCTGGCATGGTGAGTGGCCAAGCGCGGGAAAGCAAGACCGCCCCGCCCGGTGACGGACTCTGGCTAATCGTTCAATAATTGCTTGGCACTATTACCACGCAAGCAACCAGGAGTGATCTTCATGACCCCCGAGCAAGTTGTTAACGCTTTTTGTCGCACGCTCACCGACGAAGGTGTCGAAGCGTCGCTGCGTTATATCGCCGATGATTGTATTTACCAGAACATGCCCTTCCCGCCGGTGCATGGCCCACAAGGGGTGCGCGAGACCCTGCTTGGTTTTTTTGAGATCACCGGACCGGTGCGCATCGAGACGCTCAAGCAGGCGGCGGTGGGCGACTATGTATTCAACGAACGGCTCGATCATTTTGCACCGCCTGGCGGCCGTGCCTTTCCCTTACCCGTCGCCGGTGCGTTCAAAGTCCGCGGCGAGCAAATCACCGAATGGCGGGACTACCTCTGTATGCGCCAGTTTGCCACCGGCACCGGTATCACACTCTAAGCGAGGCGCACATGGAGAGTCGTCGCATCCTGATCTGGGATCTGCCTACGCGCTTGTTCCACTGGTCACTGGTGATACTTTTTCTGCTGTCCTGGTGGAGTGGCGAACAAGGTGGTACAGCCTTCAAGTTCCACCAATTGTCCGGCTACGCAATCTTGACGCTGCTGCTGTTTCGCCTGGCGTGGGGTGTGGTGGGTGGCGAGACCGCACGCTTTACGCAATTTGTACACGGACCTCGGCGCGTGCTGAATGCGGCAGCCGAGCTACTCACACCTACGCCGCTGGCGCAGGCGGGTCACAACCCGCTCGGTGGTTGGATGGTGGTGGCGCTGTTGCTGGGCTTGCTGCTGCAGGCCATTACCGGATTATTCGCCAACGACGACATCATGAACGAAGGTCCGCTAATGGCCACAATCAGTAAAGATCTCAGCGACACTTTGAGCGGTGTGCACGGTTTCAATTTCGCCGTGCTGATCGCGCTGGTGGGTGTGCATGTTGTGGCCATCGTTTATCACCGCCTGCGCAAAGGCGAGCGTCTGACCCGTGCCATGATCACAGGCTACCGCACGCTGCCAGCGTCAGCGATCACACCACGCACCAGCCGTGGCTGGCTGGCCGCCGTGCTGCTGGCGCTTGCTGCTGGTATCGTAGCCCTGCTTGTCAACTTATGAAGGAGACCGTGTTTATGAAGCAGCATCAAATCCACCTGTTTGTCGCTGGGCTTTGCCTGCTTGTCAGCGCCTGGGCAACTGCAGCCGACAAACCTGAATACGCGGTGGAATATCGCCAAGGCGTGATGAATGCACTGGCCTGGAACGTCGGCCCGATGGGCAAGATGGTCAAGGGCGAAGTTGATTTTGATTCCACCCGCTTTGCGTTTCTGGCCGATCGCCTCGCGGTGCTCGTGCCCATGGCCTTGGAGGGCTTCACACCTGATACCGCGGCGGTTAAGTCCCACGCCAAAGCCGAACTGTGGCAACACCAGGACGATTTTAAAAAGCGCATCGAGCAATTGCAGGGCGCCAGCGCAGAACTGGCAAAAGTTGCCAAGACCGGTGACGAAGCCAAAATGCGCGTGACTTTTGGCGATACCGTCAAGATGTGCAAAGGCTGCCATGACGAATATCAGACGAAACGTTAAACACAGTGTGCGCTGCTGCGGCTAAAACGGGCTGAATTACTAATGGAGTGTGGAATGTTATTGAAGAGTCGTTATGCAACCGTACTCGGGTTGTGCTTCGTTACAACTGTCGCAGCCGCGGCCGAGGACCAAGCCAGCCCTCGGTCATCGGCTACGCTAAGTTGTACTTATTCGGTGGAATCAGCACCGAAAACCGTACAGCAAACCCTGACACCCGCCTACGCTGAGGGCTCGAAGGTCGACCTCAAAGAAGTCGCTGAGCGCATGAAGGTGCTGATGAATGAAATCGGTAACTGCCAGGCTGTTGCACAAGATCCCAACAATCACACGCCCAACAGAAACCACGATATAGGCGAGTGGCTCTCGCTCAACCAATGGATGTATCGACTCACCATGTTTGTGGATCAAAACGCCCGCGGGGATTTTCATATGGACTGGAAACGTGAATTCGAAACCTTCGTCGACGTTTACGAATTGCCGCGCTGAGCAGCGTAGACCCCGTGCAGATATGGGTTGATGCCGATGCGTGTCCGCGCATGGTGAGGGACATCATCCTGCGTGCTGCCGAACGGCGCGGTATCACAACCACGCTGGTCGCCAATCAGTCTCTGAACCTGCCACCATCACCCCACGTGCATGGGGTGCGCGTGCCGGGGGGGTTTGACGAAGCGGACAAACATATTGAAAACGCAGTAGTGCCGGGCGATCTGGTGATCACTGCCGATATCCCCCTCGCGGCGGCGGTCATCGCCAGAGGTGCACTGGCGCTCAATCCACGCGGCACGCTCTACACCCGCGATAACATCGGCGAACGCTTGGCCGTGCGCGATATGCTGGACGAATTGCGCTCTTCACGCCTGGTGCGCGGCGGTCCGCCACCGCTGGATCAGAAAGACCGCCAGGCCTTTGCCAATCAATTTGATCGCCTGCTGGCGCGTGCGGTGCCGCCGTGAACATCGCTTGGTATGACTGCGTCGGCACCATCGGCGTCGTCATGATCCTGATTGCCTATTTTTTAGCGCAGACCGAGCGACTGTCGGGCCAGAGCTTAAGTTATTCAGCGGTGAACCTCGTCGGTTCAATCATGATCACCGTGTCACTCGTCTACGACTTCAATCTATCGTCCTTTGTCATCGAAATGGCGTGGATAAGCATCAGCGTTTACGGCATCGTGCGGGCGCGTCGTCGCGCCGCGCTGCCCACAGGCGGCTAAGGACCCTGGTCAAACACTCTCTACATTCGGCTGTTCCTGAGCGGCTGCCGCTGCGTTGCAATTTTTGGCAATAGCCCCGCTATTGCCTGCA
>JAYUQF010000474.1:0-3061 GCA_043756885.1 Pseudomonadota bacterium | reverse complement strand
GCGCCAGTCTTGTGCTTGTGCATGTTCTCGAGCTCTTCGATGCTGAGTGTTTTACCCACTGCGGCAAGATCCAGCGCCTGCCCGCCAGCCATGCCGCGCGAACCACTGGCTTGGGCGAGCACCGCTACCATTGCGAGCTGACAGGCGCAGGACAATTGGCTGACGCTCTTGCTCAAGATGGATTCGAATGCCAACGCTTGCAGCGCGTCACCCGCCAGGATCGCGATGGCTTCGTCAAACTGACGATGACAAGTAGGGCGGCCACGCCGGAGATCGTCGTCGTCCATAGCCGGCAGGTCGTCATGAATCAACGAATAGGCGTGTATCAGCTCAACTGCCACAGCGCCACAATCGAGCAAGTCGAGTGAGGTGCCTAGCGCCTGGCCTGTTGCATACGTCAGGACTGGCCGGATGCGTTTGCCGGGTGCGAGCACGGCATAGCGCATCGCTTGATGTAAACGGGTTGGCGCCTCGGTGGCCGGGGGCAAAAATCGCTCCAGCGCGGCGTCGGCGCGCGCCTTCAGCGGCGCAAGATGGTGTTCAAGGCTAATCACAGGCGCTCAGTTTTCGTCCGGTAAAACGAAGTCCTGCAAGGACTCCTGATTGTTGTCGGCGGCCAATTTCATGACCTTTTGTTCAGCAGTTCGTAATGCTCGCTGGCAGTTGCGCGCGAGTTGCATGCCGCGTTCGAATTGTTTGATGGAATCCTCAAGCGAAAATTCGCCCTGTTCCATCTTCTCAACCAGTGATTCCAGCTCACCCATCGAAGCTTCGAAATCGATAGGTATCTCCACCGGCTCGGTGTTTGCCACGTGCTCGCCTCGTTTGCTCGCGCGGCAACGCGCGCGCTAAGTTACAAGAGGCGGCGACTCTACTGAGGCGGGCTTGACGGGTCAACGCTGTAACGGCTTGACGCTTCCGCGCAGGGCAACTTAGACTGAGTCCAAGTTTAGACTTAGTCTAAATTTTGTTCGGATAACAAGCTCACGCAAGATTCTTCTACGAGGAGGAAATTCCACCATGGCTCTAAAAGGCTCCAAAACTGAAGGCAACCTGAAGGCTGCTTTTGCCGGCGAATCACAGGCTAACCGCCGCTACCTTTATTTCGCACAGAAAGCGGACGTTGAAGGCTACAACGATGTGTCAGCCGTCTTTCGTTCGACTGCCGAAGGCGAGACCGGTCATGCACACGGCCATCTTGAGTACCTCGAAGCCGTCGGTGATCCGGCCACAGGTAAGCCGATCGGCAGCACATCTCTGAATCTGCAGGCCGCCATCGCGGGCGAGACCCACGAGTATTCGGATATGTACCCTGGTATGGCCAAGACTGCGCGCGACGAAGGGTTCGACGAGATCGCAGATTGGTTCGAGACCCTGGCCAAGGCCGAACGCTCCCACGCAAATCGCTTCCAGAAGGCCCTCGATTCATTAGGGTGAGTGGCCGCCGGTAGCCGTTGTGCAAGAAGCCGGGCCAGCGCCCGGCTTCTTGTTCTAAACCACACAGAAATGGGCCATGAGTTATGAACGATCGCACAGGCGAACGTCGTGAAGGAAGTTTAGAAGCACCCACGCGTCACCCGATCCGCTGGCACGAAGCAGCCTATTACGACCAGTCGGCACTAGAGACCGAACTCGAGCGTGTTTACGACATCTGCCACGGCTGCCGTCGCTGTGTGAGCCTGTGTAACGCTTTTCCCACCTTGTTCGATCTGGTCGACAACTCCAGCACCATGGAAGTGGATGGTATAAACAAGGCCGATTACGGCAAGGTCGTCGATCAGTGTTATCTGTGCGACCTGTGCTACATGACTAAGTGCCCCTATGTACCTCCCCATGAATGGAACGTCGATTTCCCGCATCTCATGCTGCGCGCCAAGGCGGTCAAGTTCAAAACCGATGGCGCGACACTGCGCGACAAGGTGCTGACTTCGACCGATGCAGTGGGCAAGCTCGCGGGCATTCCGGTCGTGGCCGAGGTGGTCAATGGAGTTAATGCCAACGGCATGGCGCGCAAACTTATGCAGAGCGCAATCGGCGTACATGCGCAGGCGCCACTACCAAAATTCTACAGTTCCAACGCACGCAGCCGCCTGGCCAAGCGCCCTGCTGCTGCCAATACGGATGACCGTATCGCGCTCTACGTGACCTGTTACGGCAACCGTAATTCCCCGCAGACAGTGACCGACATGGTCTCGGTATTCGAGCACAACGGCGTCGCCGTCGAACTGGTGGAAAAAGAAGTATGTTGCGGTATGCCCAAGCTCGAGCTGGGTGATTTGGAAACCGTCGCTAAGCACAAAGACATCAATATCCCGCCGCTGCTGAGTCTTGCTGAACGTGGGTTACGCATCACGGCCCCGATTCCGAGCTGCGTATTGATGTACCGCCAGGAGTTACCGCTGCTGTTTCCCGAGGACCCGCGGGTGCAAAAAGTGCGCGCGGCTTTTGTCGACCCTTATGAGTATCTGATGGCCCGACACCGTGCTGGCAAGCTGCGCACCGATTTTAAGGGTGAGTTGGGTAAAGTTGCCTGGCACGCGCCCTGTCACCAGCGCGTGCAGAATATCGGTCAGAAAACCAAAGACATTCTCGAGCTGGTGCCCGGCACTGAAGTGATGGTCATCGACCGCTGCTCCGGCCATGACGGCACTTACGCCGTAAAACAAGAGAGTTATGCCTTTGCCCAGAAGATCTGCCGACCTATCGTCAAGCGTATTAGCGAGTCGGCGCTTGACTATTACGTCAGCGATTGCCCGATGGCGGGCGAGCTCATTGAACATGGTGTCAATAATGGCAGCCACGCGATGTCGGCTTTCACACTCTTAAAACTTGCTTACGGAATTTGACGACTCACCATGCAGAAACTCACCCGTGCCGATCTCCTCTCCCTTGAGGCCTACCACGACAAACGTGCACAGATGCGGAGCACAGTGCTTGCCCACAAAGTCCGGCGCAAGGTTTTTATCGGCGCCCACGCGGCGCTGTATTTCGAAGACCGTCTGACCGTGCAATATCAAATCCAGGAAATGCTGCGCATCGAACGAATTTTTGCCAGCGACGC
>JAYUQF010000473.1:0-3067 GCA_043756885.1 Pseudomonadota bacterium | reverse complement strand
CCTGCGGCAAGGTCGGCAGGACCACCATGAATGCGTTGTTGGCATCCGCGCAGGCAAAATGCAGATGGCGCGCGCCGCTGGCGGCGTGTTCGTACTGGCGCAATTCCAGGCCCAGCGATTCGATCCTGGTGGTGGAGGTCAAGTCAAATTCAGGTGTGGACATCGGTACTTATTTCACTCGGTGCGGGTCGTGGTGCAGGCCGTCAAACAATACGCGCCAGCGCGGCGCGCAGTTCAGTCAGCGAGGCAATCTCAGCCTGGGGTCGCGTATAGTCATCTGGCCATGGCTGACCGCTGCGGTTCAACCAGACACTGGCGAGTGACGCGCGGCGGGCGCCTTCGACATCGTACAGCGGCTGATCGCCGACATGCACGGCGTGAGCTGCCACAACGTCGGCCCGCGCCAGCGCAACTTCGAACATACGCGGATCGGGCTTTTGCACACCCGCTTCGGCGGGCGAGATGCAAAAGGAGAAATAAGGGCTGACCCCCGCTACTTCAAGGTCGGCGTTGCCATTGGTCAGAGCGATTAGCGTGAAATCGCGGCAGAGGTCTGCGAGCACTGGAAGCACATCAGCATAAAGCGTTACCACACTACGTTCGTGCACAAACAGCGCGATGCCGGGCTCGGCGAGGGCCGGGTCGTAGCCAAACGCGGCCAATTGTTCACGCAGGGCAAGCAGGCGCAGTGCGGTGAAATCATGGGCGACATCGGGACGCTTACTGGCCAGTTCCCAGCGCCAGTGACGCAGCGATTCGTTGTCGTGCGCAGCCGCGAGGCGTGGCGCGTGAGTGGCAATCCAGGCGTGCTGCAGCTCTTCAGCGCGCAGCAGCGCGGGCCGCGCGTCCCATAACGTGTCGTCCAGGTCGAAGGTGATCACTTCAAACATCATTGCCGCTCATGGGTGGGCGCGGACCGCTTCGCGACGCACGCACGCTATACTTCCGGTCCGGCCGGGAGGAGGAATCGTTTATGCCTACGTTCGATGTGGTATCCGAAATCGACAAACACGAACTTACCAACGCCGTCGACCAGACCAATCGAGAAGTCGGGCAGCGCTTCGACTTCAAAGGCAGCAAAGCGCGGGTCGATCGCGAGGACAATAAGTTGACCATCATCGCCGATGGTGAGTTTCAAGCCAAGCAACTGTTGGAGATCCTTGAGACGCGACTGGCCAAGCGCGGCATCGATATCGACTGTCTGGAGGTGGGCGACTTCAACTCCAATATCGCCGAGGCACGTCTGCCAGTGACGGTCCGCGAAGGTGTCGATGCCGATACGGGCCGTAAGCTGACCAAACTCATCAAGGACAGCAAGCTTAAGGTGCAGGCCCAGATGCAACAGAATCAATTGCGCGTGACCGGCAAAAATCGTGATGACCTGCAAGCAGTTATCGCACTGGTCAAGAACGCCAAGCTGGGATTTCCGTTTCAGTTCACCAACTTCCGCGACTGACACCCAGCGTCGTGCAACAGAGCGAACAACGGCTTCAATGCCCATACTGCGGAGAACGCATAAGCGTGCTGGTCGATCATTCGGCGACCGAGCAGGACTACATCGAAGATTGTGAGGTCTGCTGTCGGCCAATCGCACTTGGGGTGCGCATTGACGATGATGGCATGGTGCGCCTGCTGGCCCGTCGTGGCGATGATTAAAACCCGACTTGTCACAAGGTCAGTCGCGGCGTGAGCATCACCGAATTGTCGTTGCTGTTCGGTGGCGCTTTGTGCATCGGGCTATGGTGGTGGGTGATGCAGGCCCATGACCGGGTCGATCTGATCAGTCGCGAGGTTTGCAAGGATCTCAACGTGCAGCGCCTCGATGAGGCCGTGGCGCTACGCCGCGTAAGTCTCGCCCACACTGCGTATGGCATGCGTTTGGAGCGGGTATTTCGCTTCGAATTCAGCGTCAGTGGCGCCGATAGACGCTGCGGCGAAATCTGCCTGCATGGTAATTGGCCGTGCTGGGTGCACCTGGATCACCCCGATGGCGATATTCATATTGATTTATCGAGCCACGCTTGAGATCTGCGCGGCGTGCAGATTTTAGTCACTCTCGCCGCGCTTTAGCTTGTCGGATAACTCGTTGATGAGTGCCTGATCATGCGCCTTGGCCGCCGCCCGCACGGCCTGTGCGCGCAGCTTGATGCGATCTAGATGGGCGCGTTGGTTAGCAAGAATGCCGCGCTGAGAGTCGCTGTTCTCGACGGTATCTTGCTCACTCAACCACTCGTCTATTTCGCGCTTGAGATCAGCCCGCACCTGCACTTCGTGGATACGATGAGCGGCCAGATCGCCGGCCGACGTAACCGCCGCAGCCTGGGTATCGGCTTGCGCGCGGTCGTTGGCCGCAATCTGCTCTGCGAGGCTGTGCGCTTGTGCTTGCAGCGCCAGTAAGTCGGACACCGCGGCGGCATCGCTATTGGTGGCCGTGCGCTGACGATCGGCGATTTCCGTTTCGATCGCGCGCTGTTGTTCAAGCGCAGCCTGCTTTTCGCGCTGCGCAATTTCAAGCGCGAGGCGCAAGCGTCGTGCGTCAGTTTCCAGCCGCTCGCGCTCGAAGCGCATTTCGGCTTCTTCCTGCATCCGTTTACGCGCGTGTGCATCTTTGAATTCGGACACTATTTGCTCAGCTTCGGCGGCCGCGGCATGGCGCGCGGCCTCGGCGGCGTCGCGCTCACGACGCGCGCGGTCGAGCTCGGTAGCGTTGCGTGCCAGTTCCTCTTCGAGCTGACGGCGTTCGCTCTTCACCTTGTGTCGCAGTTCTTCGCGCAACTTGACCTCGAGCGCGAGCTGTTGCTGCTCACGCAACTCGGTTTCACGGGCGCTGGTTTCTTGGACTTCTTCCAGGCGGCGCTGGTAGTCACGGGCTTCAGCCAAGCGTACCCGCGATTCTTCAGCCTGCACACGCACGCGCTCCTGCTCCTCGCGCAGCCGTACTTCGGCTTCGGCTTTCTGACTCTTCAGCCGCTTGAGTTCCTCCGCCTGCCAGGCGTAACTCTCGCGCAACTTGCGTTCTTCTTCCTCCAGGCGCCGTTCCATTTCCGCGCGCACCTGATCGACGCGG